>NZ_QKSJ01000013.1:0-88581 GCF_003234135.1 Curtobacterium sp. MCPF17_018
TCGGAGATGTGTATAAGAGACAGCCCCTGCACCCGTCCCTCCACCCGAAACGGAACCCGACATGTCGCAGCAGCACAGTGAGCTCTCCGCACAGCAGCAGCTCGAGGCCTACGGCTACAAGCAGGAGCTCAAGCGCTCCGTCTCCACCACCGACCTGCTCATCTACGGCCTGGTCTTCATGGTCCCGATCGCCCCGTGGGCGATCTTCGGGACCGTCTACAACGCCTCCAGCGGCATGGTGCCGCTGGTGTACCTCGTCGGCCTCGTCGCGATGATCTTCACCGCCCTGGCCTACGCGCAGATGGCGAAGTCGATCCCCCTCGCCGGCAGCGTGTTCTCGTACGTCGGCCGCGGCATCCACCCCACCGCCGGGTTCTTCGCCGGCTGGGCGATCCTGCTCGACTACCTGCTCGTCCCGACGCTGCTCTACGTGTTCGCCGCGGAGAGCATGGTCGGCATCTTCCCGGGCACGCCCCGCTGGCTGTGGGCGCTCGTGTTCGTCGCGATCAACACCGTCATCAACCTGGCGGGGGTGTCCTCGCTCAAGCTCGCGAACCGCATCTTCCTGCTCATCGAGCTCGTCTTCGTCGCGATCTTCGTCGTCATCGCGATCGTCGCACTGACCGGCGGCACGATCCCCGACGCGTCCTTCGGCACCGAGCAGATCTGGGACCCGGCCAAGGTGTCGGCGCCGCTCATCGCCTCGGCCCTGTCGATCGCGGTGCTGAGCTTCCTGGGCTTCGACGGCATCTCGACGCTGTCCGAGGAGTCCACCGGCCGTCGTGGCGGAGCCGGCACGGCGATGATCCTGGCGCTCGTCATCGTGGCGTTCCTGTTCATCCTGCAGACCTGGCTCGCATCCGCCCTGGCCGCGGGGCGGGACTCGTTCTCGGACAGCGAGGCCGGCAACGCCTTCTTCACCATCGTCGAGCAGGCCTCGTCGAGCGGCTGGGCGACCGCGTTCTTCGCCGTCAACGTGCTCGCCGTCGGCATCGCGAACGCCATGGCCGCACAGGCCGCGACGAGCCGTCTGCTCTTCTCGATGAGCCGCGACCGTCAGCTGCCCGCGTTCCTGCACAAGCTCAACGGGCGCCAGGTGCCGCAGAACGCGATCATCGTCGTCTCGGTGCTCTCCGCGATCCTGGTGCTGTTCTTCGTCGGGCAGATCGACACGATCTCGTCGCTCGTGAACTTCGGCGCGCTGTTCGGCTTCATGCTCCTGCACGTGTCCGTCTTCGTGCACCACGTCGTCAAGGGGAAGTCGCGCAACTGGCTGCTGCACCTGGTCGTGCCGCTGGTCGGGTTCCTGATCATCGGGTACGTCCTGCTGAACGCCGCGGTCGAGGCGAAGGTCGGCGGGGTCATCTGGCTGATCGTCGGCGCGGCCGTGTTCCTGTACTACCGACGCACCGGCCGTTCCACCGAGGTCGGCTCCGAAGCAGAACCGACGACGGAGGACGCACGATGACCCCGGACCACTTCCTGCCGAACACCCTCGGCCGCCCCGGGTTCTCGGCCGACCGGGAGCCCGTGCTGCGGGTCCGCCCCGGCACCGGCGAGACCATCGGCTTCGAGACCACCGACGCCGTCTACGCCGAACTCGACCAGCACCACGACATGGCGCAGCTGCAGGCGCCGATCAACCCGGTGACCGGCCCGGTGTTCGTCGAGGGGGCAGAACCCGGCGACACCCTCGTGGTGACCATTCACGCCATCGAGCTGACCACGCACGGCTGGTCGGTGTCCCTGCCCGGCTCCGGGGCCCTGCAGCACGTGATGGGCGACCGGGTCTTCGCCCGCCGCTGCCCGATCTCGGACGGCACGGTGCAGGTGTCCGAGCGGCACCGGTTCCCCGTCCGGCCGATGATCGGGTGCATCGGGACGGCCCCTGCCGAGGGTGAGAACTCGACGATCATGCCAGCCTACCCGGAGGGCGGCAACATGGACGTCACCGAGGCCCGCCCCGGCTCGAGCGTGTCCCTGCCCGTCCGGGTCCCCGGTGCGCTGCTGTCGATCGGCGACATCCACGCGCTCATGGCCGAGGGCGAGTCGTCGTTCGTCGCCATCGAGGCCCAGGGCACCGCGATCGTCTCCGTCGACCTGGTGAAGGGCGGCCCGGTGCTCCGCGCACCCCGCATCGAGACCGCCGACGACTGGCTGTTCGTCGGCCTCGGCGACCCCGTGCAGGAGAGCGTCCGGCGCGGGTACGAGGACGCCTTCGCGTTCCTCGTCGACGAGCACGGCTGGACCGCCGAGGACGCCTACGCGGTGCTCAGCGCAGTCGGTGACTCGAAGCTCGGCGGGCCGACCGGCTCCACCGCCCCGGACCCGCTGCACCCCTTCGCCGCCGTCGGCGCGGTCACCCTGCACCGGGTGCCGAAGGCGGTGCTGTGAGGGTTCGCTGGGGGTGACGAGCCCTTCGTGAGCACGGAGTGCCGGGAACCTGCACAGGCGTGTGCACGATGATGGGCGCATGCACGACACCATCCGCTACGTCGCGATCGGCGACAGCTTCTCGGAGGGCATCGGCGACGCCGGACCCGCTCCGTTCCCCGGCTGGACCGGACGACTCGCGAGCGCGATGGCGGGAGCCTCGGACGCCGACGTCTCGTACGCGAACCTCGCGGTGCGCGGCCGACTGCTCGCCGGGGTCCTCGACGGCCAGCTCGGGGCCGCACTCGCGCTCGACCCGGCGCCGACCCTGATCACCTTCTGCGCCGGCGGGAACGACCTGCTGCGCCCGCGCTTCGACGTGGACGCGCTCATCGGGCAGGTCGAGGCAGCCGCCGACCGCGTCGAGGCCACCGGGGCACGCCTGGCGCTCCTCAGCCCGGCCGACCCGAGCGCCCGCCTGCCCCTCGGCTCCCTCATCAACCGCCGCGGTGACGCCTGGGCCGAAGCGCTCGGCACGCTCGCCCGACGCCGCGGCCTGCCGTTCGTCGACGTCTCGCGCGACCCGCACCTCGGCCGTGCGGAGTTCTGGTCGGACGACCGGCTGCACATGAACGCCACCGGGCACCAGCGCGTCGCGGACCTGGCGCTGCACGCGGTCCTCGACGGCCCCGCGCCGGTCGAGCCCGCGGACGCCGGTGCCGCCCGGGCCCGCCTGGGCGAGGAACTCCGCTACTACCGCGAGTACGTCCTGCCGTGGGTGCAGCGTCGGATCACCCGCACGTCGTCGGGCGACGGGCGCTCGGCGACCCACCCCACGTGGACGCCGGTGCGCAGGCAGGACGCGTAGCCAGCGTCAGCCCGCGACGTACACGCGGGTGGTGACCCCGCTCAGCGCGTGCGCGAACTCGTCGCCCGTCGCCACGAAGCCGCCCGCCTCGTACAGCCGCACCGCCCGGTCGTTGTCGCCGAGCACGTGCAGCACGACGCGTGGGTGCCCGGCAGCACGGGCATCGTGCACCGCCTCGGACAGCAGCGACCGTCCGACCCCGCGGGCCTGCACCCCTGGGCGCACCGCGAGCAACGACAGGTAGGCGGCGTCCGCCGGGTCCGTCGACCGCCCGGTGCCGGGCGCCGTCACGAGCACGAAGCCGTCGACCGCACCGTCCGGGCCGGGAGCCACCAACCAGGCGACGTGCTCCGCGGCGAACTTCTGCCGCGCACGCTCCCGCACCGCCGGGTCCTCGGCGGCGCCGTCACGGGCGGCCACGGCCGCGGCCCACAGGTCGATGCAGGTGTCGGTCTCGTCCGGGGTCGCAGGACGCACGACCACGGACGACTCGATCACCCGATCAGCCTACGACCGCCCGGCTCCCGATCCTGAACGACGCCCCACGGTGCTCGTCGGGCAGCCGGTCCCCGCGGCCGTGCAGCTTCTGGCGGAGCGACCCCGACCCGTACTCCTCCGGGTAGGCCCCACGGGCACGGAGCTCCGGGATCACGAACTCGATGACGTCCTCCCACGTGCCCGGGGTCACCGCGTACGCCAGGTTGAAGCCGTCGACGTCGGTCAGCTCCTGGATCTCCTGCAGCCGGTCGGCGATGGTCGCTCCCCCGCCGACCGCCACCGGGCCGAGTCCACCGATCGCCGTCTGCCGCGCCAGGTCACGGATCGTCCACTTCGACCCGTCCTCCCCCGTCGCCGCCGCGATGTTCGCCGCCGCCGACTGGATCGCGTTCGACTCGACGTCACCGAGGGGCTGGTCCGGGTCCCACTGCGACAGGTCGACCCCCATCCAGCCGGAGTTGAGCACCAGCGCACCGAGCTCCGACGCGTACGACAGGTAGTCCTCGTACTTCGCCTGGGCCAGCTCGTCGGTGGCGTCCGTGATCACGGTGAGCAGCGTGTAGACGCGGGCGGCGTACCGGTCGCGACCAGCTGCCTCCAGGGCGTCCCGGACCTTCGCGACGGTCGACGCGAGCTGCTCGACGGTCGGTGCGCCCACGAAGACCGCTTCCGCGTTCTCCGCGGCGAAGCGGATGCCGCGCGGCGACGCGCCCGCCTGGTAGATGACGGGCGTGCGCTGCACGGACGGCTCGGACAGGTGGATGCCCGGCACGTCGAAGTGCGTGCCGTGGTGCTCGATCGGGTGCACCTTCGCCGGGTCCGTGAAGACCCCCGCTTCGCGGTCGGCGACGACGGCGTCGTCCTCCCACGAGCCCTCCCACAGCTTGTAGAGGACCTCGAGGTACTCGTCCGCCACGTCGTACCGGTCGTCGTGTGACAGCTGGTCGGTCTGGCCCATGTTCCGCGCGGCACTCGGCAGGTACCCGGTGACGACGTTCCAGCCGACCCGGCCCTTGGTCAGGTGGTCGAGCGTCGACATGCGTCGGGCGAACGGGTACGGGTGCTCGTACGCGGTGCCCGCCGTGATGCCGAAGCCCAGGTGCTCCGTCACCGACGCCATCGCCGACACGAGCAGGATCGGGTCGTTCACGGGCACCTGCGACCCGGTGCGGAGCGCAGCCTCGTTCGAGCCGCCGTACACGTCGTACGTGCCCAGGACGTCGGCGATGAAGATGCCGTCGAACGCACCCCGCTCGAGCGTCTTCGCCAGGTCCGTCCAGTAGGTCAGATCGCGGTAGTCCCGCGACCGGTCACGCGGGTGCCGCCACAGCCCGGAGGACTGGTGCGCGACGCAGTTCATGTCGAACGCGTTGAAGCGGATCTGCCGGTGCTCGCTGCTGGTGGTCACGGGTCGAGACGCTACGTCGGACACCCCGGACCGTCACGGATCGTGACGAAGCGTGACGGTCGGCTCCGGCATCGGCCTGGAGGCCCGCCCCGCGCCCGGCGCGCCGCCCGCGCCGGGCGCGTGGCTCGTTCCAGGGCTCAGGCGCGGTCGTGGAGCGTGACGTGGTAACCGTCGGGGTCGGCGAACGTGAACGTCCGACCGAAGGGACCGTCGATCGGCGCCGAGACGATGCGGTGCCCGTCGGCGACCAGCGCGTCGTGGATCGCCTGCACGTCCGTCGCGTGCAGCCAGATCGCGACGCCGAGGCCGGGCTGCGCCACCGCGTCGAGGTCCGTGCCGGGTACCAGGTCGCGCAGGGCGAAGGCGATCGGCGTGGTCTCGAACACGACGGCGTGCGGCGGGCCGGCCTGCGAGCGGACGAGGCCGAGGTACCGCTCGTAGAACGCCTGTGAGGCATCGAGGTCGCGGGTCTGCAGTGAGATGAAGTCGGGGCCGGTGACGGGCATTGGTGCACTCCTTGATCTTTGTGTCAGTTTTCTGACACACGAACCTATGTCAGACTACTGACATGCGTCAAGACGACACCGGCATCGACCTCGAGACGTCGATCGGCTACCTGCTCAAGGAGACCGCCAGCGCCCTCCGTGCGTCGATGGAGGCCGTGCTGCGCCCGCTCGGCATGACGGTGACGCACTACTCCTGCCTCGAACTGCTCGCACAGCGCCCCGGCCTGTCGAACTCCGAACTCGCGCGGGGCACCTTCGTCACCCGGCAGTCGATGAACGTGTTGCTGCAGACCCTGGAGCGGGACGGTTTCGTCACCCGCGCCACCGAGCCGTCGGTCGGCAAGGCGCTCCCCACGCAGCTCACCGACAGCGGGCGTCGGAGCCTGGCGCAGGCGAGTGCGGCGATCCGCGGTGTCGAACAGCGGATGCTCGCCGATCTGACCACCGACCAGCAGACCGAGGCCCGCCAGATCCTGCGGAGCATGGTCGCATCGCTCCGTAGTGAGACCTGAGCGCTCGCGGTGTTCGTAGGCTGGGCGGATGGACGTCGCTCTGCGGGACAGCACCCCCGAGGACCTCGAGTGGCTCGTCGAGCTCCGGGCCGTGGTGCTGCGCGACGACCTGACGCGGCTCGGGGTGTTCGACGAGCTGCGCGTCCGACAGCGGCTCCGCGACGCCTTCCGGCCGCGGCTGACCCGCATCGTCGTGGTCGACGGCCGCGACGTCGGATCGATCACCGTGCGGGTCGAGGACGACGTCCGCTGGGTCGAGCACTTCTACCTCGCGCCCGAGGTCCAGGGCCGTGGAGTCGGGTCGACCGTGCTGCACGCCGTCCTCGACGAGCCCCACGACGGCCCGACGCGGCTCAACGTGCTGGTGGGCAGCCCCGCCCGTCGACTCTACGAACGACACGGCTTCGTGCTCGACACCGATGACGGCGTCGACGTCTTCATGACGCTGCGCGCGGCCGATCGAGCACCCCACGAAGTGCACTGAGCTGCTCGTCGACGACGTCGGCCATCCGGCGCTCGGCCGGTCCGGTGACCCAGGCCTCGAGGGCCAGGTGGAACAGCATCACGCACGTCTCGGCGATCACCGCCGCCTCGGACGGATCGAGCCCGCGAGCGACGAAGGCCTCGCGCGCCGCGTCCGTCAGGTCGGCACGCTTCCGGGCGTCGCGCTCCCGGAGTGACGGCTCGGACAGCACCACCCGCCGCACCGCACCGACCTCGTCGTGACGCCCCTCGAACCGCTCGTCGGCGACCTGCCGGAGGCCGTGCACGACGATGTCGAGCGGGTTGATCCCGGCCGGCGCTCCCTCGATGGCGGCCCGGGCGAGGTCGGGGATCTCGTCGCCGGCGAAGATCACCTCGCGCTTGTCGGCGAAGTACCGGAAGAAGGTGCGGGTCGTCAGGCCGGCCCGTGCGGTGATCTGCGGCACGGTCGTCGCCTGGTAGCCCTGCTCGGCGAAGAGCTCGAACGCCGCTCGTTCGAGTCGCCCTCGGGCATCCGGAGACCAACGCATGGGGCAAGACTACTGGTGATGACACGTCGTGTCATGATTGACTGGGTGATGACACGCCGTGTCATGATCCACTTCGAGCAAGAGATCGGGACACCATGTCGTCATCGGGCAACGCAGCACTCTGGACCACGTCGACCGGGCGGTTCGCCGTCGGGCCCGCCACGGCCCCCCAGCCCGGCCCCGGCGAACTCGTCGTCCGCGCCGAGGCCGTCGCCGTCAACCCGGTCGACGCCGTCGGCGGGCTCTTCCGGCACCTGGTGTACCCGAAGCTGCGGTTCCCCGCGGTCCTCGGCTCGGACGTCGCCGGCACCGTGATCGCGATCGGGCCCGGCGTCGAGCGGTTCCGTGTGGGCGACCGGGTCGTCGGGCACGCGGCGGGGCAGGAGCAGCACCGGAACAGCGCTGCCGAAGGCGCCTTCCAGCACCAGGTCCTGCTGCTCGAACGCGTGACGACCTCGGTGCCGGATGATCTGCCGGCCGAGCAGGCAGCGGTCCTGCCACTCGCCGTCTCGACCGCCGCCGCAGGCCTGTTCGAGCCGGACCAACTCGCGCTGTCGCTCCCGACCGCAGACACCGCCGAGCGCAACGGGGTCGTCCTGGTGTGGGGCGCGTCCACGAGCGTCGGCGCCAACGCCGTCCAGCTCGCCCGGGCCGCCGGGTACGCCGTGATCGGCACCGCATCGCCGAAGAACCATGGGTTCGTGCAGGACCTCGGGGCCGAAGCCGTGTTCGACTACCGCGACGACGGTGCCGCACGCCGCATCCTCGAGACACTCGCCGACCGGGAGCTCGCCGGCACCATCGCCTTCGGCCAGGGCTCGCTGACCCGCACGCTCCCGATCGTCCGGGCAGCCACCGGCTCCGGCCGACTCGCATCGGCCTACCCGACGCCGGTGACGACGATCCGTGCACGTCTCGAGCGTCGACGCGGGGTCAACATCACCGCGATCTGGGGTGGCCGTCCGACTGAGTCCGAGGTCGGCCCCGCGATCTACCGCGACTTCCTGCCCGAGGCGCTCCGCACCGGTCGGTACCGAGCGACGCCGACCGCATCCGTCGTCGGATCGGGACTCGCCGCGATCCCGGACGCCCTCGCTGAGCTCCGCGCGGGTGTCTCCGCCCGGAAGCTCGTCGTCACGCTCCCCTGACCCGGTAGCGTCAGCGACGTGACCGGTTCCGACGAGCAAGACGACGAGACGTTCGAGATCATGATGTCGGGCGGTGCCACGCCGCGGGGGCACCTGCAGGACCCGAGCGCCGTAACGCTGCACCTGGACCCGCGGCTCCTCGGCGACACCGCCAGGGGCAAGGAGATGTTCGCCCTGGCGATCGACCAGCAGCACACCGCACTGTCCGACTACGCCTCCGCCATCGAGGCCGCCGACGGCGACGTGACCGCTCCGAGGGTGCAGGACGCCGCGACCGCACTGCACCAGGCGCTCCAGTTCCTGCCGATCGCCCACACCGCGTACACGGGTGTCGGCTTCCCCACGGCCCGCGTCGGGGACGTCTCCCGCCCGAGCTCGCTGCGACCGGAACGCGGCGAGCGCGCCCTCGGCGTCCACCCGGACATGCTGACGGCGATCCACGGTGACGCATCGCAGCGCTGGGAGCTCGCGTGCGAAGAGGACCTCCCCCTCGCCGTCGAGATCACCCTGGCGACCGATCCGGACGAGAACGTGCGGTCCGTCTTCCTTATGGCGACGAGGTCACGAACCGTCGTCCTGCTCATGGAACAGCGAGAGACCGACCCGGGCGTCCTCGAACAGCTCGCCCAGCAGGGCTACGCGAGCCCCGAACGGAAGTTCCCCCTGCCGCTCGCCGATCTCGTTCCCCGAGAGCTGGACGGCCTCTACGAACTCCTCGGTCTCGACGACCAGGCCGTCGCGCTCGCGAAGTCCCGCTGGGCACGGGCGCAGGAACGCGACGAGCGCATCACCGTCGGCGACGCGCTCCGCGAGATCGGCGTCATCGCCTGATCGTTACTCCGTAGCGAGCGACTTCGCATACCAGCGGTCCGAGTACGCCTCGCGCCCCTCGCCGCCACGCGACGTCCGTCAGGATCGCCGGGACGACGACACTGCAAGGTGAAGGGAGAATCATGACCACGCTCCGCTCCACCATCCTCACCGTCGGCATCGCCACGCTCCTCATCGGGGCGGCTGGCTGCGCGACAGCGTCCGGGCCGAGCGCTCCGAGCGCCACGCAGACGAGTGCGACGGCCGCCACCACGCCGACGGCGACTCCGAAATCGACCCCGACCCCGACCCCGACTTCATCCAGCCCGAGCGGCCCCTCGAGCTGGGTCTTCGGCGACGCGTCCTTCGGTCCCGTCCAGCTCGGTGCCACGGACGCCAGCACGGTGCTGCCGGCTGCCGGCTTCTCGCGGCAGCCGTCGAGCGGCTGCCCGACGTTCTGGGAGTGGCAGTCCGCCGACCTGTCCACCCCCAGCGGGTCCGGGTACCGGATCCTGGTCACGTCCGACGACTCCGGACCCGGCGTGCGCTACATCAGCGTTGCGGGACAGGCAACCGACCCCGGAGCGTTCTCGTCGCCCGTGCTGACGTCCACGGGCATCGCGCTCGGTTCCACCGCAGACGACGTGCGCGCGGCGTACCCCGGGCTCGAGAAGACGATCGACACGTGGGAGCCACCGATCGGCGGCTACCGCGAGTACGTGGCACCGACCACGGATGGCCACTGGCTGCACTTCGACACCACGGGTGGCGCTTCCGGCGCTGAGGACATCGTGACGACGATCGTCATCAACGACACGAAGGCGGCAACGCAGGACGTCTGCCGCTGACCGTGCTGCGGACGGGAGGCGCGGGGCGGGCCCGCAACGGGCCTCCCGACTGTCCGGTGCTCGCGATCGCGAGCCGCACACGGGTCAGCGGGACGCGGTCGCCTCGCGCGCGGCGGCTTCCGCCGCGACCCACGCGAGCATGCCGCACTTGACGCGCATGACGAACTTGGAGACGCCGTGGAAGGCGACGAGGTCCTCGAGGACGTCCTCGTCGGGCTCACCGACGCCGCGCGAGCGCATCATGGTGCGGAACTCCTCGGTCAGCGCGAGGAACTCGGGCACGGTGCGGCCGACGGCCATGTCGGTGAGGACGGACGCCGAGGCCATCGAGATCGAGCAGCCGTCGCCCTGCCAGGCGAGCCCGGCGATGCGGTCGGTGCCGGGTTCGAGCCGCAGGCTGACCGTGATCTCGTCGCCGCACGTGGGGTTCCGCTCGAAGTGCGAGGCATCCGCGTCGGGCATCGCGCCGTCGCCGTGACGCGCCTTCGCGTGGTCGAGGATGACCTGCTGGTACAGGCTGTCGAGGGCGTTCACGCGGTGGCTCCGAAGTAGTCGCGGACCTCGGCGACGGCTGCGAGGAACCGGTCGACGTCGTGCTCGGTCGTGTAGACGTACGTGCTCGCACGGCTCGTGGCGACGAGACCGAGGCGGCGGTGCAGGGGCTGGGCGCAGTGGTGGCCGGAACGCACCGCGATGCCCTGCGCGTCGAGGTACTGCGAGACGTCGTGGGCGTGCACCCCGTCGACGTCGAACGACACCAGACCGGAGCGTGGGACGCCGGCGGGCGGGCCGACCACCCGGATGCCGGGCACGGCGGCGAGACCGTCGAGCATCCGGCGGGCCAGGTGTTCCTCGTGGGCGCGGACGCGTTCCATGCCGATGCCCTGCAGGTACCGGACGGCCTCGGCGAGGGCGACGGTCTGCGACACCGGCTGCGTGCCGGCCTCGAACCGCTCGGGCGCCGGCATGAACTCGGAGCCCTCCATCGTCACGGTGGTGATCATCGAGCCACCGGTCCGGAACGGCGGCAGGGCGTCGAGCAGCTCGGCACGGCCCCAGAGCACGCCGATGCCGTTCGGGCCGAGCATCTTGTGCCCGGAGAACGCGGCGAAGTCGACCCCGAGCTGCTGCACGTCGAGGGGACGGTGCGGTGCGGACTGGCAGGCGTCGAGCACGACGAGGGCGCCGCGGGCGTGGGCGAGGCCGACGACCTGCTCGACGGGGGCGATCATCCCGGTGACGTTCGAGACGTGCGAGAACGCGACGACCTTCGTGCGGTCCGTGATCAGCGCCGCGGCGTCGTCGGCGGTCCAGGTGCCGTCGTCGGCGACCGGGATCCAGCGCAGGGTGGCACCGGTGAGCGCGGCGAGCTCCTGCCACGGCACGAGGTTGGCGTGGTGTTCGGCCTCGGTCACGAGGATCTCGTCACCGACGCCCAGGCGGAAGCGCTCGGCTTGGGCACCGCCGCGGCCACGGCTGGCGTTGGCCATGCCGTACGCGACGAGGTTGAGCGCGTCGGTGGCGTTCGCGGTCCACACGACCTCGGTCGGGGCGGCGGCGCCGATGAAGCCGGCGACGGTGGCGCGGGCGTCCTCGTAGGCGTCGGTACTGAGCGCCGCGAGCGTGTGGGCCCCGCGGTGGACGGCGGCGTTGTCGTGTTCGAGGAACCGGCGCTCGGCGTCGAGGACCTGGCGCGGGCGTTCAGCCGTCGCCCCGGAGTCCAGGTACGCCAACGGCTGCCCGTTCACGTCCTGCGCGAGGATCGGGAAGTCCCGCTTGATCGCCTCGACCTCGGTCTCGGTGAGCGGCTGGTTCGGCGCCACGACTGTCACGTCTCGTCCTCCTGGTGCTGCTGTCCGGAGCAACCCGTCCATGGTGTCCGTTGTTCCCGACCACGTCCAGTCGGCACCGCGACGGCCCAGGACAACGCCGGGTCCTGGGCCGTTGCACGTCGGTCGCTACTCGTTGCCGAGCTTCTTGTCCGCAGCGTCGCGGGCACCGTCGATCTTGTCGTCGTACTTGCCGCCCGTGGCCTTCTTGACCGCGTCGGCCACGCCGCCGAGCACCTTGTCGCTGACGCCCTCGGCCTTCTCGCTCTGCAGGGCGTCCCGGACCTTGCCGTCCTTCAGGAACTCCTGGGCCTTCTTCGTGATGTCGTCGAACCCCGCCATCGGCTGCTCCTCGTCTCGGTGCGGAGCCCGTCGCTCCGTCCTGGCGCCGACAGTAGGCCGCCGGGCAGCCATCCGTACCGGGATGTTCGGGGTCCTCACACCATCTGTGCGCTGCGACGGCGGGCGAGCACGTACCCGACGGCGACCGCGCCGGACACCGCGAGCAGCGAGGGCACGAGGATGTCGGTGCCCTGCTGGGTGAACTCGACGACGAGCACCAGGGCGGTGAACGGTGCCCGCATGGTGGTGGCGAGGAAGGCCGCCGCACCGACGAACGCGAAGGCCGCCAGGCTCGGACCGTCGGCCGGCCACAGCAGCAGCCATGCTCCGCCCAGGCCACCGCCGATCGCCGACCCGATCGCGATCGAGGGCGTCAGGGTGCCGCCGACCGCACCCGCGCCGATGGTGGCCGAGGTGGTCACGGTCCGCAGGACGCCGAGCAGCAGCAGGAGGACGATCGGCGACAGGCTGGCGAACGAGGCGTCGTCGAGCGTGCTGTTCATCGCGACGAGGCCGAGGGCCCGGCCGTTGCCGAGGATCTCCGGGAACGGGATCGCGATGAGCCCGACCATCGCGAAGACCACGGGCAGCACGACGAGCAGGTGCCAGCCCTTCGGGGCGATGCCCTGCAGCCGGTTGGTCAGCTTGACGAACCCGACCCCGGCGAGCCCCAGCACCGGCCCCACGACGACCGCCCAGACGAGCAGCGACGGCGACAGGTGCATCGCGGGCACGTGGTACAGCACCTCGTCCGGGATCACGAGCCGGGCGGTGATGGCGGCGACGGCACTCGTGGCGAAGGCGGGCAGGGCGGTCGTTAAGCTGATCTCGCCGAGCAGGACCTCGACCGCGAACAGCGCACCACCGAGGGGCACGTCGTACACGGCGGCGAGGCCGGCCGCGGCCCCGCAGGCGACGAGGATCTTCGTCTCGCGTGCGGTCAGCCCCGCACGACGGGTGACGAGTTGGGCCAGCCAGGCCCCGACCTCACGCGGCGCGACCTCTTTGCCGATGGACGCGCCGAGCCCCACGGCCAGGATCTGGACACCGGCGTTCGCGAGCGTCGCCAGGGCCGGCATCCGCTTGCCGTCGACGGCCGCGGTGACCGAGACGATCGAGCGCCCCCACCGACGGAGCGCCCACCAGGCGAACCCGGTCAGGACGCCGGCCGCCGTGAGCGCGAGGAACCGGTTCAGCCCGGACGATGCGTCGGCCGCCTCGAGGTGCCCGCCGAACCCGTAGCCGAAGGCGACGAACTGGATGAGCTGGAGCGCGAGCCAGACCGCGATGCCGGCGATGCCGCCGGAGACGCCCACCAGGGCGGTGACGACCGCGAGCTTGAGGGCCCAGACCGGGGTCGCGTGTCCGGAGTGCGGCATGACCGGAAGCCTAACGGGCTGCACGCACCCCATGACGGACGGCGACGGGGCCGCCGGACGCGGGGCGGGCCTCCAGGCCGGGCACCCCGACCACCCGTCGTCAGACGGCCGTCACCCGAAACGGCACCACGCAGTCGGCCGGCATGAGCGGCGGCTGCAGGCCGACGGTGCCGAGCACCCGTCCGCTGAACACCCGCGGGCCGGACCACCAGTCCGGTCGCACCAGGTCGTGGCCGTCGCCGATGACCACGGGGTCGACGCGGTACGCCGTGTCGGGGTCGAGGTCGCGGAAGGTGACCCGGCCGGTGCCGGAGACCTCGGAGCGGCCGATGCTGGCGAGGAAGAAGACGGCCTGCTGACGGTCCGGCGCGACCGTGCCGTACACGAGCCGCGCGTCGTCGACCTCGTCCGACCGCACCAGGTCACCGCCGTGCAGGAGCGGGCGGAGGTCGCGGTAGAGCGCGATCCACTCGGTGAGCGCGGCGGACTCGTCGGCGGTCGCGCGGGCCAGGTCCCACTCGATGCCGAGGTGGCCGACCAGGGCGGTGCCGGCACGGAAGGCGAGGTCGTGGACGCGACCGGTCGTGTGGTTCCGGCCGCTCGCGATGTGCGAGCCGAGCAGCTCCGGCGGCAGGAGCTGCTGCGTCCACCGGTGCATCTGCTGGCGCTCGAGCGGGTCGATGTCGTCGGACACCCACACCCGCGCGGTGTGCTCGATGACGCCGAGGTCGACCCGACCACCGCCGGACGAGCACGACTCGATCTCCAGCGACGGGAACCGCTCGCCGAGCGTCGCCATCAACCGGTACGCGGCGAGGGTCTGCTCGTGGACCGCTGCGCCGCCGCCCGGGAACCCCGCCTCGACGAGGTCGCGGTTGTGGTCCCACTTCACGGCGTCGACCGCGTACTCGCCGATGATCGAAGTCATCCGCTCGAGCACGTGGTCGAAGGCCTCGGGGATCGCCAGGTTGAGCACCTGCTGGTCGCGGGACCGGGCGGGCAGCCGGCCGTCGGCCTGCAGGATCCACTCCGGGTGGGCGCGGGCGAGGTCGCTGTCCTCGTTCACCATCTCGGGTTCGAACCACAGGCCGAACTCCATGCCGAGCGCACGGACGCGATCGACCAGGGGGCCGAGTCCGTCCGGCCAGACGTCCTCGTCGACGTACCAGTCACCGAGGCCGGCGTGGTCGTCGCGGCGGCCACGGAACCAGCCGTCGTCGAGCACGTACCGTTCGACGCCGAGGGCTGCGGCACGCTCGGCGAGGTCGACGAGGCGGGCCAGGTCGTGGTCGAAGTACACGGCCTCCCACACGTTGATCGTCATCGGGCGGGGCGTCGTCGGGTGCTGCGGGCGGCTGCGGAGCCAGCGGTGGAACCGTCGGGCCTGGTCGTCGAGGCCGTCACCGTGGGCGAAGTACACCCAAGGCCCCTCGTACGTGGCACCGGTGGCGAGCCGGACCTCGCCGGGCAGCAGGAGTTCACCGCCGCCGATGACCTGGCGGCCGGTGGCGAGCCGTTCGGCGTGGTGCCGGTGGTTCCCGCTCCAGGCGGTGTGGACGCCCCAGACCTGGCCGTGCGCGAAGCCGAAGCCCGGCTCCCCCACCGTCAGCACGGTCGCGGCGTCGGTGCCGGTGCGGCCCTTCCGCCCCTCGCGCTGGTGGGTCCCCACGACGAGTTCGCGGCGCTGCGGGGTCCGTTCCTTGCCCCAGCGGCCGGCGAAGTCCAGGATCTCGCGCGCCCGCGACGGGATCGGCATCGCGAGCGTCAGGTCGTCGACGGTGTAGACGCCGTCGGCGGTGTTCGTCACGCTCGCGCGGGCCCGCACGAGCCCGGAACCGAGCATCTCGATGGTCACCCGGACGGTGAGCCCGGCGACGGTGTCCTCGGCATCAGCGGTGACCGCGGTGTCGGTGACCGCCAGCGACGTCACGGTGAACGCCGGCGACCAGTCGGCCCCGTCACGGTGCCCGGCGAGTCCCGGACGACCACTCCAGCCCCGGTGCGGCTCGGGCAGCACCGACAGGCGGACCGGGTCGTCCATCTCGTTCGGTGCGACGGGCACGACGTCGGCGTCGGCGAGGGCCGTCAGCGCGTCGGTGTCGAGCGGTCCGAGTGCCGCTCCCCAGTGCACGACGGCGGGGAGCGCGTCGTCGCGGCAGTCCAGGACGAGCGAGACGCCACCGGCGGTCAGGTGGACGAGTTCGTGCGGCATGCGGGCTCCAGTCGGCGTCGTTGCACGTCAGAGCTTTCCGGTCCGGAGCCGTCCGCTGCAAATCCGGCGGCGGCGCGGCTCCGGTTGCGGCGCGGCTCAGGCTGCGGCGCGGCTCCGGCTGCGGCTGCGGCGCGGGTCCGGCTGCGGCGCGGCTCAGAACCAGCGCTTGACCTTGAACACCACGTACAGGATCGCGGCGAACAGGACCATCGCGACGATCGACAGCGGGTACCCCCACGTCCAGCCGAGTTCGGGCATGTGCGTGAAGTTCATCCCGTAGATCGCGGCGATGAGCGTCGGCGCGAACAGGATCGCCGCCCACCCGGAGATCTTCTTCGTGTCGTCGTTCTGCTTCTGCGCCGCCAGGGTGGAGTCGACGGTCAGGGCGTTCTGCAGCAGCTGCCGGAACGTGTCGAGGCGCTCCACCACCCGGATCGCGTGGTCGAGGACGTCGCGGAACCGCCGCTGCATCTCGATCGGCAGGTGGTACTTCTCGGCACCGCGGTGCAGGTTCTCGATGATGTGGATGAGGGGTCGGGCGGCGCGCTGGAAGTCGACGACCTCGCCGAACAGCTCGTACACGCGCCGGGACACCCCGGCCTCGCCCGAGAACAGCTGGTCCTCGATCTGGTTGATGTCCTCTTCGAGGCCGTCGATCACCGGCACGTAGCCGTCGACGATGGAGTCCATGAGCGCCCAGAGCTGCGCCTGCGGGCCGACGGTCACCAGCCCGGGCTTGCCGCTCAACCGCTGCAGCGCCCGGGGAACGGTCTGCTTGCCACGGGGGTCGGCCTTCACGACGGCGAGGAAGAAGGTCTCACCGACGAAGGCGTGCACCTCGCCGAACGCCACCTCTTCCTGCTGGTCGTTGTACAGCGCCGGCTTGAGCACCACGAACAGCGTCGAGCCGTAGCGCTCGAGCTTCGGTCGCTGGTGCCCCTCGGCGGAGTCCTCGACGGCGAGTTCGTGCAGGCCGAGGGCGACCGCGACGTCGCCGAGTTCCTGGGCGTCGGGCTGGTGCAGGACGATGCACGCGCTGGCGCCCTGCTCGTCGAGCATCCGGAAGGTGTCGTCGAGGGACGGACTCGCGATCGGGGCGATCCGGTCGATGTAGACGGTGTTCAGTTCGACGCTCACGCGACCACCGTACGCAGGGTGGCCGGTCTCCGGCCTGGAGGCCCGTGGCACGCCCGCCATGCGCCCAGCGTCCTGCCTGAACGCGCGCTGCACGACCGTCGGCGCGGGCCGCCTACCGTGCAGGTCATCAGCATGCTGACGAAAGGGACTGTCATGAAGAGGATCTGGAAGCGCATCGCGGTGGCCGTGAGCGCGGTCGTCGCCGTCATCGGCGCGTACGTCGGGTCGGGCGCTGCCGGTGGGACGCCCATCCAGGACGCCGCCGGTGGCGCACTGTCGGCGTCCTCCACCGCGATCGCCCCGGACGGCCCGGCCTTCTCGATCTGGAGTGTCGTCTACGCCGGGCTCATCGGCTACGCGGTGCTGCAGCTCTTCCGCACCGCGAACGACGAGCGGCACGAGCGCCTGGTGGTGCCGGCGGTGCTGTCCCTGCTGCTCAACGCCGCCTGGATCCTGTCGGTGCAGTTCGGGTTCCTGTGGGCGAGCGAGCCGATCATCGTCGCACTGCTCGTCGTGCTGATCTGGACGTTCACGATCCTGCGGCGCACCCCGTCCCGCGGCGTGGTGGAGGCGATCCTGACCGACGGCACCTTCGGGCTGTACCTCGGGTGGGTCTGCGTCGCGACGGCCGCCAACACCGCTGCGGTGCTGACGGCGGCGGGCTTCCGGGGCTTCGGACTCGGGCAGGACCCGTGGGGCGTGGTCGTCGCCGCGGTGGCCGGGCTCGTCGGGGTCCTCATCGCGCTGTGGGGTCGTGGACGTCTGGCGCCGATGGCCTCGCTCGCATGGGGTCTTGCGTGGGTCTCGGTCGCCCGGTTCGAGGGGCCGCTCGTCTCCGTGCCGACGGCGGTCGCGGCCATGGTGGCTGCGGCGGCCGTGGTCGTCGTGACGGTGGTGGTGCGTGCCCGCGTCGGCTGGGTCGGCGGGCGTGCCGGTCGGGCGGCGGCACCCGTGGCGGCCTGACACGGGTCCTCCTGCGCGTCGTTTCGCGCTGAGCGACACCTCACGCGGCCGTTGGCCCGTGAGGTGTCGCTCAGCGCGAAGACTCGTGCGGCAGCCGCCCGCGGCCTCAGCGCGGAGACTCGGCGGACGCCACCAGGCCGTGGGCGGCGGCCACCGCGGCGTTCGTGACCCGGCCGGCGTGCACGTTCAGGCCGGCGGCGAGCGCGGGGTCGGCCTCGAGCGCGGCCTCCCAGCCACAGTCGGCGATCGCGACGGCGTAGGGCAGCGTGGCGTTCGTCAGCGAGATCGTGCTCGTGCGCGGGACGGCGCCGGGCATGTTCGCCACGCAGTAGTACACGGTGTCGTGCACGGCGAACGTGGGGTCGTCGTGGGTGGTCGGGTGGGAGCCCTCGAAGCAGCCGCCCTGGTCGATCGCGATGTCGACGAGGACCGATCCGGGCCGCATGTCGGCGACCATCGCGTCGGTGACGAGCTTCGGCGCGGACGCCCCGGGGATCAGGACCGAACCGATCACCAGGTCGGCGTCGCGCAGTGCCTCGGCGATGGCGTGCGCCGACGAGCGCAGGGTCGTGAGGCGGCCGTCGAACCGGGCGTCCAGGGCCCGGAGCCGCGGCAGGCTGATGTCGAACACCGTGACGTCGGCACCCATGCCGAGCGCCATCGTGGCGGCGTGCTCTCCCGCGACGCCGCCGCCGATGACGACCACCCGGCCCTTCGGCGTGCCGGGGACGCCGCCGAGCAGCAGCCCGCGCCCACCGTTCGTGCGCATCAGGTGGAACGCGCCGACCTGGGCGGACAGTCGCCCGGCGACCTCGGACATCGGCGACAGCAGGGGCAGCGAGCGGTCCGGCAGCTGCACGGTCTCGTAGGCGATCGCCGTCGCGCCCGAGTCGATGAGCGCGTCGGTCAGCGGTCGGTCGGCGGCGAGGTGCAGGTAGGTGAAGAGCATCTGGCCCGGCCGGATCATCGGGTACTCCCACGCGACCGGCTCCTTCACCTTGAGGATCAGCTCGGCGCGCTCCCAGACCTCGGCCGCGGTGTCGACGATCGTGGCCCCGGCGGTGCGGTACTCGTCGTCGGTGAACGCCGAACCGGACCCGGCACCGGCCTGCACCAGCACCTGGTGGCCGTGCGACCCGAGCTCGGCGACGCCGGCCGGAGTGGCGGCGACGCGGTACTCGTTGTTCTTGATCTCGGTGGGGACGCCGATGCGCATGCTGACTCCTTCGTGGGCGGTGCGTTCGTCCCCACCATTGAGCACCGGATTCGCCCACAGCAGCACCGAGCCGAACATCCCGACAACCGCAGCGCGATCCGTGTCACGGTATTCGGCGGAACGGCCTTCAGTGTCGGTCGGTCAGCGCCCTCGCAGCGACTCGCTCGGCAGTTCGCCGAAGCGGCTGCGGTAGGTCGCCGAGAAGCGCCCGAGGTGCCCGAAGCCCCACGTCCGGGCGACCTCGGCCACCGTCGTCTCGTCGAGGCCGCTGCCGACCAGGTCGGTCCGCGCACCGTCGAGTCGCACGCCGCGCAGGAGTTCCCCCGGCGTCTGGTCGAGGTGCCGGCGGAGGGACTGCTGCAGCCCGCGCGGGCTGAGTCCCGCCGCCGCAGCGATGTCCGGGGTACCGATCGCTTCGCGCGCGTGCTCGTGCACGAACTCGAGCGCCCGACGCAGGCGGTCGTGCTCGGGGCCACTGCCGGACACCGTCGCACGCCACTTGCTGCGCTGCGGGAACGCCCGGATCGCCGCGGTGGCGAACGCCTCGGCGATGTCGTGCTGCACGCTCGGGCTCATCGACCGGTCGACGTCGAGCCACGTGGCGGAGTACTTCCGCACCACCGAACGCCACAGCGCGATGCCGTCGGCCGTCGGACGGCGCATGGGCTCGAAGGCGAAGTCGTCGTCGCCGGCGACCGCCCGGACGAAGTCGCGGTCCAGGTGCACCAGGTTCAGGGCGATGTCCCGGTGGTGCAGGGCGTAGGGCTCGGCGAAGGGCAGCACGACCGGCACCCCGGCCTCGAGCTCGTGGGTCTCGCCGCCCGAGGTGATCCGGCTCGAACCGCTCCGCATCCAGGCGACCAGGAACTCGTCGTCGACCTGGCTCTCGCTCCGCAGGTCGACCATGAACCGCGACGACCGCAGCGACATCCGTTCGTCACCGACGCCGGCGAAGTCCCAGTAGGCGTTCTCGTGGGTGCGACGGACCAGTGGTGCACGGAAGTCGTAGTCGCCCGTGAAGAACGCAAGCGCCTGATCGACGTCGCTGCCGACCATCCGTCGGAAGTACCGCTCACCGGGCTGTTCGAGAGAAAGCACCATGCTCGAGAACTTACGACGGACCACCGACAAACTGCGTCAGGTCCTGACTCAGGGCTGCAGGATCGCCTGCCCCACGCTCTCGTCCAGGATCAGGTCCGTGATGAGCCCGGCGGCCAGCGCGCCCCGCAGCGACGCCGCCTTCGACCGCCCGGCGACGACGCAGACCCGCCGCGGCGCGCGCTTGATCGTGTCGAGGTCCGGAGCGCCGGCCCGTGCGTTCACCCCGATGTCCTTCCACGAGCCGTCGGCCCGGTAGAACACCGTCGAGACGTCCCCGACGACCCCCGCCTGCGTGAGCTCGTCGCGGTCCTCGGGGTCGAGGTACCCGCCGGAGTACACGTGCGAGGGCACCGGGGCCTGCGGGGCACCGACGCCGAACACCACGAGGTCCATCCGCTCGTGCAGGTCGAGCACACGGCGGATCGATCGCTCGCGGAACAGGGCCTCCTTCGTCGCGGGGTCGTCGAAGAACGCCGGCACCGGGAACTGCTGCACGAACGCCCCGTAGGCCTCGCCGAACCGGCGCAGGATCTCGGACGCGTAGACGATGCCGGTGGTGCGGGTGTTCGCGGCGCCGTTGATCTGCACGATCGTCGAGCCGTGGGTGGTCTTCGGCACCAGGTAGCGGCTGACCGCGCTCACCGTCGAGCCCCACGAGATCCCGATCACCATGTTCGACTCGACGTACTGCGTCAGGATCCGGGCGGCGGACAGGGCGACCCGCTCGAGCCGGTCGACGTCGCTCGTGTGGTCCGGCACCGGGACGACGTGCGCGTGCACCCCGAAGCGGGAGCGGATGCTCCGGCTCAGCGCAGCGGCCTGGTCCAGGGGAGAACGGATCTGGATGTCGACGAGCCCGGTGTCCCTGGCGTACTTCAGCAGGCGCGACACCGACGAGCGCGAGGTGCCGAGTTCGTCGGCGATCGCGTCCATCGTCAGGTCCTGCAGGTAGTACAGGTGGGCGGCGCGCAGCGCCTGCTGCGTGCGCATGGGCTGAGCCGCATCGCTCATGGTGCTCCGATCTGTCGAACGCAACCATGCACGGACGTGCAGGGCCTCTGCAACCCCTGCCGCGCCTCCCGACCGCCGTCTCGGGCCTGGACGACACGTGTGCTGCACGTTCGTGCACGCGAGTTGCCCGCCCTGTCGAACGAGCGCACGATCGATCCTGACCCCACGAACAGACGAAGGAAGCGACGAACCATGTCGAAGAAGACACAGCCCCGGAACACGGTGACCGCCCTCACCGAGCGCCCGAACGCGCAGGTCCTCGTCGTCGGCGGCGGCATCAACGGCATCGCGACGTTCCGCGACCTGGCGCTCCAGGGCGTCGACGTCGCCCTGGTCGAGCGTGGCGACTACGCCTCCGGCGCCTCCGCGGCCTCGAGCCACATGATCCACGGCGGCATCCGCTACCTGGAGAACGGCGAGTTCCGCCTGGTGCGCGAGAGCGTGCAGGAGCGCAACGGCCTGATCCGCATCGCCCCGCACTACGTCAAGCCGCTGCAGACGACCATGCCGATCTTCTCGACGTTCTCCGGCATCATGAACGCCCCGCTGCGCATGCTGACGCACAAGCAGCGCTCCACCAAGGAGCGCGGCGCGATGCTCATCAAGATCGGCATGACGATCTACGACTCCTTCTCGCGCGACGGCGGCTCCGTCCCGAAGCACGTCTTCCGGACCAAGAAGGCCGCGCTCGAGGACATGCCGGCCCTCAACAAGGACCTGAAGTACACGGGCACCTACTACGACGCGAGCGTGCACGAGCCCGAGCGCCTGGCCCTCGACGTCCTGAAGGACGGCCTGACCGCCGGCACCGGGACCGGCTCCGCCGCGACCGCACGCGCCACCAACTACGTCGAGGCAGCCGGCACCCGCGACGGCGGCGTCCTGCTGCGCGACCGCGAGACCGGCGACGAGTTCGTCTTCACCGCCGACGTCGTGATCAACGCCTCCGGCCCCTGGACCGACCTGACGAACGAGGCGTTCGGCGGCGAGACGAAGTTCATGGGCGGCACGAAGGGCTCGCACATCGTCGTGCACAACGACGAGCTGCTCGAGGCCACCAAGGGCCGCGAGCTGTTCTTCGAGAACGACGACGGCCGCATCGTCCTCATCTACCCGCTCAAGGGCCGGGTGCTCATCGGCACCACCGACATCGACGCCGACCCCGCGAAGCCGGTCACGACGACCGACGAGGAGATCGACTACTTCTTCGGGCTCGTGAAGCACGTGTTCCCGCAGATCGACGTCACCCGCGACCACATCGTCTACAGCTACTCCGGCATCCGTCCGCTCCCCCGCCACGAGGACACCGCCCCCGGCTTCGTGTCCCGTGACTACCGGATCGTGGACACCCAGATCGCCGGGCTGCCGAAGTCGACCGTGCTGTCGCTCGTCGGTGGCAAGTGGACGACCTTCCGTGCCCTTGCTGCACACCTGTCCACCGAGGCGACGACCAAGCTCGGCATGAGTCGCAAGGTCGACACCACCGGCATGCCGATCGGCGGTGGCAAGGAGTTCCCGACCACCGACGCCCAGCGCGCCCTGTGGATCAAGTCGCACCGCGACGGCCTGGACGAGCCCATGGTCGAGGGGCTGCTCGAGCGCTACGGCACCCGTGCCGCCGAGGTCGTGGACGTCCTGACCGACGGCCCGGTCGAGCCGCTCGAGTCCGACCCGTCGCTCACCCGCGCCGAGGTCGCGTACTTCGCCCGCCACGAGCAGGCCGTCCACCTGGTCGACGTCGTCCTGCGCCGCACCAACCTGGCGTTCGTCGGCGGGGTCACGATCGACCTGCTCGACGAGCTGGCCGACGTGCTCGCCGAGGCGCTCGGCTGGACGACCGAGGAGCGCGCGGACGAGGTCCAGCGCACGCTCGACGTGCTGCGTGAGTCACACGGCGTGATCGTGCCGCTGACGTCCGCATCGGCGTCGCAGCTCGCGTAGTCGACGCGACCGACCACGGACGGGAGGCGCGGTGCCGGCTGGCACCGCGCCTCCCGTCTGTTCGTGGTCGCGTTCGCGAGCCGCTGTTCGCGTCGGCGACCCGCTGGTCGCGTCAGAAACGCTCGCCGGTGGGGTCGAGCGCCGTGCGGTCGATGAGCTGGTCGCCGCCGACCGGCTCGCCTTCCCAGTCGACCAGGCGCCAGCCGTCGGCTAACGAGCCCTCGAGCTCGACGATGCCGGTGTTCTCCAGGTGCCGCTTCGTGCCGAAGTGGTCCGGGGTGTTCTGCGCAGCTGCGCTCGCCCACGTGCGGATCGCAGCACCGTGGCTGACGGCAGCGGCGACCGCGACCCCGGTTGCCTCGATCTGCCGGACGGCGTCGTCGTAGCGCTCGAAGAACTCGGTGCCGCTCTCGGCACCGGGCATCCGGGTCGTCCGGTCGCCGCCGGACCAGCCGTGCACGGTGGAGATGTAGGTCTGCACGGACACCTCGTCGTTCTTACCCTGGGTGTCGCCCGCCTCGATCTCGCGCAGGCCCGGCAGCACCACGGGCTCGAGGCCGAGCGAGGTCGCGAGGGGCGCCGCGGTGATCTGCGTGCGGACCATCGACGACACGAACAGCCGCTCGATCCCCCGGTGGGCGAGCGCTGCGGGCAGGGCGTCGGCCTGCTGCTGCCCGAGCTCGGTCAGCCCCGGTCCGGGCACCACGGCATCGAGGATGCCGTGCACGTTCGCGGGGGTCTGGCCGTGGCGGATGAGCAGCAGTCGCATCCCGCCACCCTACGGACCGCCGCCGACGTCAGCCCTGCCGGGTGTTCCAGCGGGGGTTCTTCTTGTTGATGACGTAGACGCGGCCCCGACGTCGGACCACCTGCGAGCCGGGGATCTGCTTCAGGGCCTTGAGGGAGTTGCGGACCTTCACGACGAGCCTCCTTGTTGAGAACGGTTGTCAGTTACAGTAGCGGACATGCGTGCTGCTGCCATCACCCTCGTCACCGCCCTGCACCAGGTCGACGCCGACCGCGTCGCCGCCCGGATCTCGGACGGGCACCGGATGCACGTCGCCGGGAGTGCCTTCGCCACCGCCCGCGCCGTGGCCGACCGCGCCGACCAGCTCGACCGGGTCTGCGGGCCCGACGCGGGCCACGGGCTCGTCGTCACCCTGCACCCGGGGGCCGACGCCCGAGCGGTCGGCATGCTGCTCGCCAACGCGGCACGGTCCGAGACCGGCGACGACCGGGTGCTCCGGCACGTCGTCGGGGTGCTGCGGGCGGACGACGTCGCGCACCTGCTGTGGTCGGACGTCGACGACGCCTTCGTGGCCGCGGACCGGATGGCCGCACTCGTCGAGTACGCGACGGTGATCGCCCTCGACCGCATCGAACCGCTGTCGGGCCGTCGGCGTCGGGCGCTCGTGTCACTGCTGCACCGGATGGCGCCCCAGGCCGTGATCGTCGCCCTGCCCGCGATCCGCAGCGCCGCCGACCTGCCGGCCTCGAACGGTGGAGCCGCGCGGGTGCTCGCCACCGGTGCGGGCTGGATGCGGGCGCTGTCGAGCGGTGCGGACACCGGGCGCGAGGCCCGCGACGCCCTGGTCTCGATGCGCTACCGGGAGCCGCTGCCGTTCCACCCCGGACGGCTGTCGTCCGTCATCGCCGACGACCTGTCCGCCGGGGTGAACGGCCGCGTGCTGCGGTCGCGGGGGTTCTTCCGCCTGGCGTCCCGGCCGGACCACGTCGGCTCGTGGTCGAGCTTCGGGTCGATGCTCGCGCTCGACCCCACCGCGAACCCGTCGTGGGACGCCGACGCCCCGATCGGGCAGGCGCTGTGGTTCGTCGGCGAGCAGCTCGACGTCCGGGCGATCGAGCGGGCGCTCGACGGGGCGCTGCTCACGCCGTCGGAGCTGCTCGCCGGGCCGGACGTGTGGCGCGGCTGGCCGGACCCGTTCCCGGTGTGGCCCGCGGTGGACCCGGCATCGGAGCACCGGCACGAGTGAGCGTGCGGGTGCGGCGCGGGCGGGTGCGGCGGTTCGGTGCGTGCGCATGTTGCGACAGAACGCGAGTCGAACGACGCGTGGATCGTCGCAGTGTGCCGCCGATCCGCACCGGTCCGGCGAACCCGGAAGCTGAGTAACGAGGCCGTACCATCGGCCCATGGCGATCGAACCCGAGACGAAGAACTGGACGTGGGTCATCGAGTCCGCGTGTCCCGAGTGCGGCTACGACGGCAGTGCGGTGACCGTCCGCGACGTGCCGGGCATCATCGACGAGAACACGGCCGGCTGGCCCGCGATCCTCGGACGCGACGACGTGCGGGACCGCCCCGACGACCACACGTGGTCCCCGCTCGAGTACGGCGCCCACGTGCGGGACGTGCACCGGAAGATGGCGGAGCGCCTCGAGCTGATGCTCACCGAGGACGCCCCCACGTTCCCGAACTGGGACCAGGACGCCACCGCCGTCGAGGACCGCTACGGCGAGCAGGACCCCGCGGTCGTCGCCGAGGAACTGCGGGAGTCGGCCGACCGCGCGGCCCGGGCCTTCGCGGCGGTGCCCGACGAGGTGCTCGAGCGCACCGGGCTCCGGTCCGACGGCAGCGCCTTCACCGTCGCGACGCTCGCCACCTACTACGCGCACGACCCGGTGCACCACCTGTGGGACGTGCGGCGCACGCCCTAGACGTGGGGACCACCGGCCTGGAGGCGAGATGCGGCCCCGCCCCGCGCCTCCAGGCCGCCTGCGGTCGCCCCCTGACCCGGGCGTACCTGCCGAAACCGGGCGTACCTACCGAAACCGAGCGTGCCTGCCGAAACCGGGCGTACCTGCCGAAACCGGGCGTACCTGCCGAAACCGGGCGTACCTGCCGAAACCGGGCGTACCTGCCACGAAGAAACGACCAGGTATGCCCGAATCCACCCTCCATCTCACGTGTGATGGGAAGGATCGGGCGCGGCGCCGGCTCGCTCAGGCGAGTGCGTCGAGCACGGCGCGCGCCGTCGCGGCGTCCGTCACCAGCTCGTTGACCAGCCCGCCCCGCACCGCAGCCACGATGCTCGTCGCCTTGGCGCCGCCCACGGCGACCCCGACCGCGTGCGGCACGGTCGACAGGATCTCGCGCGAGGTCCGCACCATCCGGTCACTCCCGGGGAACTCGATCGCCGATCCGTCCGCGGCGTAGAAGTTCAGGCAGACGTCGCCTGCCGCACGGTCGAACGCGACGTCCTCGACCGGGATGCCCCGGGCCAGGGCGTCCCGGGTGTGGGTCGGCGCCCCGATGCCGAGGATCGCGCCCTTCGCCCGGCTCCACAGCCCGACGACGTGCTGGAACGCCGGGTCCTGGTCGAGGGTGGACCGCATCACCGGGGACGGCAGCGCCTGGGCGAACAGGAATGCCGGGATCGCGCCGGAGTGCTCCGCGGCCGTCCGGGTGATCTCGTTCGTCTGGAACCACGGCATCGGGTCGGCCTGCCCGCCCACGGTCGGGACGAGCTGCACACCGGGCATGGTCGGCATGCCGGACCGTGCGACGTCGTACACGGTGCGGCCGGACGACATCAGGACGGCGTCGCCGGGGACGAGTCCCATGCCCTCGACCGCGGCGGCCAGCGGTGCGGCCAGGTCGGCGCCGAGCGTGGCGGCGTGGGTGACCGCGGCCAGGTGCACCGCGCGGAGCCCGAGCACGACCTGCAGCCGTTCGGCGAGCGCCACGGTCTCGTCCTGGAACGGGTCGACGACCTCGATGCGGACGAGTCCGGCCTTGCGGGCTTCGGCGACGAGCCGTGAGACGGTCGGGCGCGAGACGCCGAGGCGCGAGGCGATCTCGACCTGCGTGGCGTCCTCGAGGTAGTACATCCGCGCCGCCTGGTAGACGGTGTCCAGCGGGAACCGGGTGCGGGCTCCGTCCGGGGTGGGGGTCTCGGCCGACATGGTGCGATGCTACCGCCACGCGCGCCGCAGAAATTGTGTGCTGGACAGATGTCCACGGCCGTCGCAGACTGGTTCGGGAGCGCCCGGAACCTCGGGGCGCGGGAGGAGCACAGACATGACGTACCGTCTCGTGATCGGGTCCGACGACGCCGGGTTCGACTACAAGGAGATCATCAAGGCCGACCTGCTCGCCGACGACCGGGTGTCCGACGTGCGGGACGTCGGCGTCGACGCGGACGGCCACACCGCCTACCCGCACGTCGCCGTCGACGCCGCACGGCTGGTGGCGAACGGCGAGGCCGACCGGGCGATCCTGATCTGCGGCACCGGACTGGGCGTGGCGATCAGCGCCAACAAGGTGCCGGGCATCCGTGCCGTCACCGCGCACGACTCATACAGCGTGGAGCGCTCGATCCTGTCGAACGACGCCCAGGTCCTCTGCATGGGGCAGCGGGTCGTCGGCATCGAGCTCGCGCGTCGTCTGGCGAAGGAGTGGCTCGGCTACACCTTCGACACCTCCAGCGCGAGTGCCGAGAAGGTCAACGCGATCTGTGCGTACGACGGCAGCGCTCCCGCGGGCGTCGACGCACGGGGTTAGGCCGCCGCGCAACGCCCAGCTGCCTGTCGGGGGCCGGACGTACCGTACCCACGACTCCAATGCTCCACGAGGGGAACCCGATGAAGAAGTCAGCCTGGCTGCCAGCCGTCATCGCACCGGTCGTCGTCGCCGGCGCCGTTGCCGCCCCGATGATCGCGAACGCCGCGAACGACCCGATCGCGGGGACGAACCCCAGCGCCGCGGCCGTCATCGCCAGCATCGCGAAGTCGTCGGACGCCCAGTACTCGGGCAAGCTCTCGCAGACGAGCGCGCTGGGCCTCCCCGAACTGCCCACCGGGTCCGGCGGCTCCTCGCTCGAGGGCGACGCCTCCGACGTGCTCGGGCTGCTCACCGCGTCGCACACCGCCCGGGTCTACGTCGACGGCCCCGACAAGCAGCGCGTCCAGCTGACGCAGCAGCTCGCCGAGCAGGACGTCGTCCGCAACGGCTCGGACGTCTGGACCTGGGACTCGAAGGAGCGCTCGGCCACGCACGTGACCCTGCCGAGCGACACCGCGACGGACCTGCAGGACGGCACGACCACACCGGCCGACATCGCCCGGCAGGCCATCGACGCGATCACCCCGACCACCACCGTGTCGAAGCCGACCGAGGTCAGCGTCGCCGGACACGACGCCTGGCAGATCACCCTGACGCCGAAGTCGTCCGACACCCTCGTCGGAGCCGTGCGGTTGGCCGTCGACCAGCAGACCGGACTCCCGCTCCGCGCGAGCGTCCAGGCCGCAGGCGCGGACGACCCCGCGGTGCAGGTCGGGTTCACGAGCCTCGACTACGGCGCCCCGGCGGCCCGGCTCTTCGACTTCACCCCGCCGTCGAACGCAAAGGTCACCGAGAAGGACCTGTCCGACGCCGGATCGCACGCGAAGGGCGAGCACGGCGACCGCCGTGGCACCGCGAGCGGTGACGAGCCGACCTTCACCGGCACAGGCTGGAGCACCATCGCCGAGCTCCCCGCCGGCACCTTCGACCGGTCCGGGCTCGAGGGCGAGGCCTCCGGCCTGCTCGACCAGCTGACCAAGCCCGTCGACGGCGGCCGTGCCGTGCAGACGTCGCTCGTCTCGGTCTACCTGACCGACGACGGCCGCGTGCTCGCGGGTGCCGTGCCGGTCGCCTCCCTGGTCGACGCCGCGAAGTGAGCGCGGACGACCACGAGGTGAGCACCGCCGACCACGAGGTGAGCACGGCCGACCGCGGGGCGAGCACGGCGGCACCGGCGCCCGACCTGGCGATCCGCACCACGGGCCTCCAGAAGGTGTTCCGCAAGCAGCGTGCGGTCGGCGGGATCGACCTGGCGGTGCCGCGCGGCGCGGTGTTCGGGTTCCTCGGGCCGAACGGTTCCGGCAAGACCACCACGATCCGGATGCTGCTCGGGCTCTCGAGCGCGAGCGGCGGCACCATCGAGCTGCTCGGCGAACCGATGCCGAAGGCGCTGCACGACGTCCTGCCCCGCGTCGGCGCGCTCGTCGAGGGGCCGGCCTTCTACCCGTACCTGTCCGGCCGGGCCAACCTGCAGCGCTTCGACGCCGCCGACCCCACGTCGGACCCGCGCACCCGCAAGGCCCGCGTGGCCGATGCGCTCGACCGCGTCGGGCTGACCCACGCGGCGGACAAGAAGGCGCACGCGTACTCCCTCGGCATGAAGCAGCGGCTCGGGCTCGCGAACGCCCTGCTGTCCCCGCGCGACCTGCTGGTGCTCGACGAGCCGACCAACGGCCTCGACCCGCAGGGCACGCGCGAGGTCCGCAACCTCATCCGCTCCCTGGCCGACGACGGCACCACGGTGTTCGTGTCGAGCCACCTGCTCGCCGAGATCGAACAGGTCTGCACGCACGCAGCCGTCATGCGGACGGGCAAGATCGTCGCGCAGGGCCCCCTCGACGAGCTGCGCGCAGCCGGGGCCCGGACCGTGACCGTGCGGACGCCCGACGTCGGGCAGGCCGGTTCCGTCCTCACCCGACTCGGGCTCACCCCGCGGCACGACGGCGGGGCCGACGTGCTGGTGGCCGACCTGCCGAACGAGCTGCTGCCCGAGACGATCACCGCGGAGCTCGTGCGCGCCGACGTCCGGGTGCGCGGCCTGACGGTGGGCGGCGGCACCCTCGAGGACCTGTTCGTCGCACTCACCGGAGAGGGATTCGATGTCGCAGCCTGACGCGGCCGTGCGCGACCTGCCCGTCCGCCGCCGGCAGCGCCCGTTCGCACTGCTCGGTTCCGAACTCGCGCTGGTGTTCCGGCGTCGCCGCACCTGGGCGATGCTCGGGGCGCTCGCGCTCGTGCCGATCCTGATCGCGGTCGCCGTGAAGCTCACCACCGACGGCGACGACGGCGGGCCGGCGTTCCTCGGCGACATCACCAACAACGGCCTGTTCGTCGCGTTCACCGCGCTGACCGTGTCGATCCCGCTGTTCCTGCCGCTGACCGTCGGCGTGGTCGCCGGTGACACCGTCGCGGGCGAGGCCAGCCACGGCACGATCCGCTACCTGCTCGTCGCGCCGACGGGCCGCGTGCGGTTCATCCTGGTGAAGTTCGCCGGTGCCGTCGCGTTCTGCCTGGCCGCCACCCTGCTGGTGGTGCTGGTCGGTGCGGCGATCGGCGCCGTGCTGTTCCCGATCGGCCCGGTCACGCTGCTGTCCGGCACCCAGGTGAGCGGCTGGTCGTACGCCGGCCGCGCCCTGCTGCTCGCGCTGTACGTCGCCATGTCGATGCTCGGGCTCGTGGCGATCGGCATGTTCACCTCGACGCTGACGAACGTGCCGGTCGGCGCGATGGCCGCGACGGTCGTGCTCGCCGGGGCGTCGCAGGTGCTCGACCAGCTCCCCCAGCTCGACTGGCTGCACCCGTTCCTGTTCTCGCACCAGTGGCTCGGGTTCGGCGACCTGCTTCGCGACCCGATCTCGTTCGACTCGTTCGGGTCGAACGCGGTGCTGCAGCTCGGGTACGTGGTGGTGTTCGGCGCGCTGGCGTACAGCCGGTTCGCCTCGAAGGACATCCTGAGCTGACGCGGCAGGGGCCCGGCACGAAGGTTGTCGGGCCCCTGCAACGATCAGCTCGCTCAGCTCGCGGGCGACGCCGATCCGCCGGCCATCGTCTCCGTGTCGGTCCCCCGCGCATCGGCGTACCGGTCGCGCAGGTCACGTGCCTTCTCGGAGCGGTACCAGTCGAGCCGCGCCCCGGTCTCCACCGTCTGCATCCCGATCACGACCTTGCCGCGGGACTTCATCTCCGCCAGGTCCTCGTACGCCTCGACGATGTACTCGAACGGGTAGAAGCCCGAGATCAGGACCTGCACGCGGCGGTCCTGCACGGCCTTCGCCAGCAGGGTCAGCAGCTCGCGGGTCTCCTCGTCCTCGGCGGGCGCACGGAGGAACCGGACCTCGATGTCCCGGCGCTCCTCCGACGACACGAACCGCTCCTGGCCGACGCCGAGACGTTCGGCCAGCAGCTCGGCGTTGCTCTCACCGTGGTTGTCGACGAACGCGGTGATCGGCCGGCCGTCGGCGATGTCGCGGATGCGGTCCTCCTCGCCTTCGCCGTAGGCGACGGGCAGCGTGCCGATCTGCCGCAGGTAGTCGTGGTTGCGGGGGCTGCCGAGGGCGATCACGGTCGCGCCGGCGTCGTGCGCCAGCTGGCACTCGATGTGTCCGACGCCACCGGCTGCGGCCGAGATGACGACGGTGTCCTGCGGTCCGAGCCGGAGCGACCGGACGACCGACACCGCGGTGCAGCCCGCCAGGTACAGGCCGCCGGCGACCTCCCACCCGACGTGCTCCGGCTTCTTGATGACGGCGCCGCGCGGCACCGCGATCCAGGTGGCGTGGGCGCCGCCGGTCGGCGCGTGCCCCATCACCTCGTCCCCGATGCGGAGGTCCTTCACACCGTCCCCCCGCGCGCGCACGATGCCGGCGAAGTCGACGCCCTGGTGTGCGGGGAACTCGAGGTCGACGTGGTCGCGGAGCTTGCCCTCGCGCAGGAACCGCTCGATGTGGTTCAGTCCCGCGGCCACGATCTCGACGACGATCTCGCCCGGTCCGGCCTCGGGCTTCTGCTGGGGGACGAGCTCGACGACGTCGAAGTCGCCGTACCGGTCGTACTGCACTGCACTGCCGACTCGCATGGGTGCTCCTTCGCTCCAGGTGTGCGTCCGTGCTACTCGGTGTTCCCGCACGCAACCCGAAGACGTGGGGTACCGCGGCCGTGGACGGGACCAGACGGCGGACTGGAGGCCCGTGGCGACGCCGCCACGGGCCTCCAGCCCGCCGTCACGCGCGTCCACCGCGCGTGGGGACCGGGCTCAGTGCTTGCCGGCGGCCGCGATGACGGCGCGGACCGTCTCGGGGTCGAGGCGGAACGCCCGCGGGTCGGCGTCGCCCCGGGGCACGCGGACCGGTGTCGACCAGACGGAGCCGTCCGCGGCGACGTCGACGACGAGTGCGCCGCTGTCGACGACGGCCGATTCCTCGTCGTACGGGCCGACGACGTCGGTGTCGTTCGCGACACCGGGTGCGACGAGGACCGGGACGCCGGCGAGCGACCCGGCGAAGTGGTGGTGGTAGTGGCCGGCGAGGACGACCCGCACGTCGGAACCGCGGATCACGTCGGCAAGGGCCTCGGGGTTCTGCAGGCGGAGGGCCTCGTGCAGCTCGGTCGGGGCGGGCAGCGGGGGGTGGTGCAGGACGACGACGGTGCCGTGCGGGGCTTCGGCTGCGCCACTGCCGGCGCCTTCGGCCAGAGCTGTGCGCAGGTGCTCGAGCGCCGTGTCGCTGAGCTCGCCGTACCCGGCACCCGGCACGCTCGTGTCGACGGTCACGATCCGACGCCCGTCGACGACCGACTGCCCGGAGACCGGGACCGTCGGCGGCAGGTACTCCATCGTGTGCACCAGTGCCGTGCCGCCCTGGCCCAGGACGTGCCCGTTCGTCAGGACCTGACGGAAGCCCTCGCGCAGGTCGTGGTTGCCGGGGACCGCGACGAAGGCCGCTCCGTGCCGCTCCGCCCAGCCGCCGACGCGGTCCTGCACGGTCGCGTAGGACTCGGGGCTGCCGTCCTCGGAGACGTCGCCCGAGACGACCACCAGCCCGATGCCGGGCACGCCGTCGACGTGGGCGAGCAGGCGTTCGAGCGCGGCCGTGGTGTCGACCGCGCCCTGGTGCAGGGCGCCGTCGCCGGTCAGGTGGGTGTCGGAGAGGTGGAGGATGCGGAGGGTCCCGGCTGCTGGCGGCTGCATGCGTCCACGGTAGCCACGGCCCCCGTCACTCCGGTGCTGCCGCCAGCTGGTCCTCGAGGTTGAAGACCTCGGGCAGCACCCGCGCGGTCTGGTCGGCGCGCCCGGTGGCCCCGGCGAAGAGGTCCTGCATGTGCGCCTCCCACGCCGTGGCCACCTCGGACGCCGCGAGTGCCGCATCGGCATCGGCCACCGAGTCGGTCTCGTAGTACCCGATGAGCAGCCCGTCGTCGTCGAGGAACAGCGAGTAGTTCCGCCGTCCCGCCGCCGCGATCGCCCGGAGCATCGCCGGCCACACGGCGGCGTGCCGCTCGCGGTAGGCGTCGAGCAGCTCGACCTGCACCTGCAGCCGGAAGCAGACGCGGGTCACCGTCCGGCCTGTTCGCGGCGACGCTGCTCGGCGTCGTGGACGGTGCGCTCGTCGGCGGTGCGGACCGTCCCGGTGACCGTCGTGACGGTGCCGTAGCGCTCGGCCTCGATCGCCTCGAGGGTCTTGCCCCGGGTGCGCGGTGCCCAGATCGTGCCGACCAGGAACGACAGCGCGAGGAGCCCGAGGATCAGGCCGCCGAGGGCCCGCAGCCCGATCTCCGACAGCAGCAGCGGGAACCAGATGCTCAGCAGTCCGACCATGACGCGGGCGGCCAGGAACAGCACGCCCTGGGCGCTGGCGCGGTACCGGGTGGCGAAGAGCTCGCTCGTCCACAGGCCGTAGAACGCCTGTGCACCGATGCCCGACGAGACGCCCCACGCCACGGCGAAGAACAGCAGGGTGCCGAGGTTGGCGGGCGCGTAGATGAGGACTGCCCACGCGATGATCGCCAGCACGGCCCCGGCGGCGTAGAGCGCGCGGCGGCTGACCCGGTCGGCGTACCGCATGAAGCCGAAGTACGTCGCGGCCACGGTGCAGCCCCAGACCAGGATCTGCAACCCGTACTGCTCGGTGACGCTCGTGACCCCGGTCGCCGCGTACACCCGGGGCTGGAAGATGCCGGCCTGCCCGGCGACGGTGTTCCAGAGCGCGTAGACGCCGAACAGGAACAGCATCGCGGTCAGGTTCTTCCGGCGGCTGAACAGCTGCGTGATCCCGTGGAAGAAGTTCGCCGTGCCGGTGGCCGCGCGCTCGTCCTTCCAGATCGCCGACTCGGGCAGCCCGCGGCGGAGCCACCACACGATCGCGGCGACGACGAACAGGTGGGCGAAGATGAGCCGGCTGCCGAGCAGGCCGAGCGGTGCCGCGGCGATCGCCAGGGCGAACCCGACCATCGGCCCGATCGACCACGCGAGCTGTGCCGTGCCGACGTGGGCCGCACGCTTGTCCGCGGGGGCCTGCTCGGCGATGTAGGTCCAGCTCGCCGGCACGCCCGCACCGACGACGATGCCGGTCAGGATGAAGCCGACCAGGAGCATGCCGTAGCTGCCGGCGAACACCGCGAGCAGGATGCCGAGCATGTAGAGGAGCAGGTCGTACGTGTAGATGAACTTCCGGCCGTACCGGTCGCACAGCGGTCCGCCGACGATCGCGCCGACGGCGGCACCGAAGGCGTTCGCCGACAGGCTCGCGAGCAGGCCGACCTCGAGGTCGCCGATCCGGAACTCGGCCTGCCAGAGGCTCAGGCTCGTGGCGATCGCGATGATCGACCCCGACTCGATGTAGTTCGACATGGCCACCGAGACGGTGGCCTTCCAGCCCGTGGTGTTCCGGGCTCCGATGCGGACCGCCATTGGTCCTCCGTTCGCGTGTTCGTCGGTGAATCGTTTCAACGGGACGACGAGGACGATAGCGCTCCGGTGTGCGCGCTGGCAAGAGCGGGTTCGCCGGGCCGGTCCTCGCACCGTGCGGGGGCAGTCGACGCGACCACCCCACGGACGGGAGGCCCGGCACCGGCCCGCCCCGCGCCTCCCGTCCGCGTTTTCCACAGATCACGGCGCGGGCCGACCGCGCGGACCGCGCCGATGCCAGGATGGCCACATGGCGGTCAGTGTGCGAGAGGTGGCAGCGCTCGCGGGCGTGTCCCTCGGCACGGTGTCGAACGTGCTGAACCGCCCCGACAAGGTCGCGCCCGGCACGGTGGAACGCGTGCAGTCGGCGATCGCGACGCTCGGGTTCGTCCGCAACGACTCCGCACGGCAGCTCCGGGCCGGACGCAGCTCCACCGTCGGGCTCATCGTGCTCGACGGCGGCAACCCGTTCTTCACCGACGTCGCCCGGGGCGCCGAGGACGCCGCGATGGACAACGGCCTCGCGGTGCTGATCGGCAACTCCGACGAGTCGACCGACCGCGAACGCACCTACGTCGACCTGTTCGAGGAACGCCGTGTCGCCGGACTCCTGATCTCCCCCGCCGGTGACGACCTGTCCCGGCTCGCGCGGCTGCGCGACCAGGGCACCGCCGTGGTGCTGGTGGACCGTCGCGCCGACGACGAGCACTTCGCCTCGGTCTCGGTCGACGACATCGCCGGCGGCCGCATCGCGGTCGAGCACCTCGCGGCGATCGGCCGCACGCACATCGCCTTCGTCGGCGGGCCGTTCGGCATCCGCCAGGTCGCCGACCGGCACGCCGGGGCACTCGCCGCCGCACAGGCCGCGGGCATCCGGCTCGAAGCCCTGCCGACCACCTCGCTGTCCGTGCTCGAAGGGCGCCGCATCGGCGAAGCGATCCAGGCCCGCCCGGCCGCCGAACGCCCGGACGCCGTCTTCGCCGCCAACGACCTGCTCGCCGTCGGGCTGGAACAGGCCTTCATCATGCGCGGCACCATCGCGGTGCCCGAGCAGATCGCCATCGTCGGCTACGACGACATCGCGTTCGCCGAGTCCGCCGTGGTCCCGCTGACGTCGGTGCGGCAACCCGCGCAGGACCTCGGTCGCCGCGCGATCGAACTCCTGACGAAGCAGGTCGAGCAGGGGCAGGACATCGACCTCGAGCACGTGGAGTTCACACCGGAGCTCGTGGTGCGGCAGTCCTCCGTCGCCGACGCCTAGGGCGAGGTCCGGACACGGCTCCCCCGCCGCCTACGATCGGAGCATGGTGCATGTCCCCCGGCGCGACGGTCCGCCGAGCGTGCACGACGTCGCAGCCCGGGCCGGGGTGTCGCTCGCCACGGTCTCGAACGTCCTGAACCACCCCGAGCGGGTCGCCGACGCGACCGCCGCACGCGTGCGGGACGCGATCGACGCGCTCGGGTACACACCGAACCGCAACGCCCGGGCGCTGGTGTCCGGCAGCACGCGCGCGATCGGCCTGGTGGTGATGTCGCTGCGGAACTCCCTGTTCAGCGACATGGTCAACGGCGCACAGCTGGCCGCGCGGGAACGCGGCTTCACCCTGCTGATCGCCAGCAGCGAGGACGACCTGCAGGCACAGGGCGAACACCTCGCCTACCTCGAGAGCGCCCGGGTGTCGGGGATCCTGCTCGCCTCGATGACGGAGTCCCGCGACCAGGTCGAGGTCGCGCGGCGCCACGGCCGACCCGTCGTGTACGTCAACCACGAGCCGACCGAACTCGACGCGTGCGCGGTGGTCGTGGACAACGAGCAGGCCGGGTTCCTGGCGACCGAGCACCTGATCGAGCGCGGCTGCCGACGCATCGGGTTCGTGAGCGCCCGTCCGGACCTGCAGCCCGTCGACCGGCGACGGGCCGGCGTGCTGCGGGCCGTCGCGGCACACCCGGGGGTCGAGCTCGTCGACGTCGACGCCGGGGACATCGACCCTCCGGGTGGCACCGACGCGGGGCTCCGCATCGCCCGGATGCCCGCGGACGAACGCCCCGACGGGGTGCTCGGAGTGACCGACCTGCTCGCGATGGCCGTCGTCTCCGAGCTCCGAGCCGCCGGGATCCGTGTCCCCGAGGACATCCCCGTGTCGGGCTGCGACCACAACTCCGTGGCGTGGGGCGGTGCGGTGCCGCTGACCTCGGTGACGATGCACGGCTCGGAGATGGGTGCGGCCGCGGTGGAGCTGCTGCTCGAGGAACTCACCGACCCGATGCACGTGCACCGGACCGTCGTGCTCGGCAGCGAGCTGGTGCCGCGCGAGAGCACGCTCGGTCGCGAGGGCGCGGCCGCAGCAGCCGCCGCAGCCGTCGTCGCGGGCACGATCACGTCGAGCGACCCGAGGCGCACCGAGGCCTGACCACGTCAGCCGAGACTCGGCCAGGCGGACAGGACTCGCCCTCGCACGGCCGCATCGTGCCCGCGGAGCCGAGACTCGGCCTGCGGACCCGACCCGGCACCGGACGGGAGGCGCGGGGCGGCGCCGACACGGGCCTCCCGGCCGGCGGGCGGCGCGACCACCGCACGGTGCAGCGCCGCGCGTCGGCGGACGAATGGACAAGCGAGCGACCACCCCGTACACCGCACCGCACCCGCTCCGCGGGATCGCGTAACGAAATCGGCACAGCGATTGACACGCTTCAATCCGCGTGGTTCCATCCTGATTGAAACGTTCTAAAACGCAGTAACCGGACCCCGCGACGGCGCGGGATCCGGGTCCGTTTCACCCGGGGTACCCAGCCCCGGGCCTTACGAGGAGGTAAGGAATGTCAGTTCGTTCCATGACCAAGCGCGCGATCGCCATCGGCGGCGCGACGGTCCTGATCGGCGGGCTCGCAGCGTGCTCGTCCGGCGGCTCCGCCGACGAAGGCGGCGGCAAGGTCGAGATCACCTACCAGGCCGACAACGCGCCGGCCACCGCGGCCACCGCGAAGCCGCTCATCGAGGCCTTCGAGAAGGCCAACCCCGACATCACCGTCAAGTTCGACACCCGACCCCAGGGCACCGACGGCGACAACCTGATCAAGACCCGACTGTCGACCGGCGAGGCCGCCGACGTCTTCAACTACAACTCCGGCTCACTCATGCAGGCCCTCAACCCGGACAACACCCTGGTGGACCTGTCCGACGAGAAGTGGGCGGGCGACGTCGACCCGCAGTTCACCAAGGTCGTCAGCACCGACAAGGGCATGTACGGCGCCCCGTTCGGCACGAGCTTCGGCGGTGCGGTGCTCTACAACACGAAGGTCTACGACGACCTCGGTCTCAAGGTCCCGACCACCTGGGACGAGTTCATCAGCAACAGCGAGGAGATCAAGGACGCCGGCGACGTCGCCCCGATCATCCAGACCTACGGCGACACCTGGACCAGCCAGCTGTTCGTCCTCGGCGACTTCGCGAACATCACCGCACAGGACGAGAAGTGGGCGGACGACTACACCGCCAACAAGGAGTCCTACGCCGACGAACCCGCACTCGCCGGGTTCGAGCACCTCGCCGAGGGCAAGGACAAGGACCTGTACAACGAGGACTACGCCTCGGCCACGCAGGCGAACGGTCTGAAGATGCTGGCCGACGGCACCGGCGCGCAGTACCCGATGCTCACGAACGCGATCTCGGCGATCCAGCAGGACTCCCCCGACGCGGTCGAGGACATCGGCGCGTTCGCCCTGCCGGCCGAGGACGCCGCGGACACGAACCTGACGATCTGGGAGCCGAACGGCCTGTACATCCCGAAGACCACCACGGGTGACAAGCTGGCGGCGGCGAAGAAGTTCATCGCCTTCGCGAACTCGTCCGAGGGCTGCCAGGTGCAGAACGACACCGGCACCCCCGGTGGTCCGTACGTCATCTCGACCTGCTCGCTGCCGGACGACGTACCCCCGATGATCGACGACCTGCAGAAGTACCTGGACGACGGCAAGGCGAGCCCGGCGCTCGAGTTCCTGTCCCCGATCAAGGGCCCGAACCTCGAGAAGATCTGCGTGCAGGTCGGCTCGGGCATCACCACCGCGGCCAAGGGTGCTGACCAGTACGACGACGACGTCGTGCAGCAGGCACAGCAGCTCGGCATCAAGGGCTGGTGACCGGCGTGACCGCGACCCTCACGACGGCGGTGGCCCCGCCGCAGACCCGCAAGGCCGGCCGGCCCGGACCAGCGCGCAAGCGGATGCGCTCGTTCTACCCCGCGTGGTTCTTCATCCCGGCGATCGCGCTGTACGTCGTGTTCTTCGCGGTCCCGACCTTCGCCGGGTTCTACTTCTCGCTCACCCGCTGGACGCTGTTCGACCAGACCTTCATCGGCTTCGACAACTTCGTCCGGTTCTTCCAGGACCCGCAGCTCGTCTCCGGGTTCGTGCACACCTTCCAGTACGGCTTCGTGACGAGCGCGGCGAAGGTGGTCCTCGGACTGGCCCTCGCCCTGCTCCTCACGTCGCCCGTGCTGGGGCGCGGCTACCTGCGGGCGGTCGTGTTCTTCCCGGTGCTCGTGTCGACCATCGGCATCGGCATCACGTTCAAGGCGCTGATGGACCCGTTCCACGGGATCATCAACGGTGTGCTGGGTTCGGTCGGCCTGCCCACCCCCGGGTGGCTGACCGACCCGGCGCTCGCGCTGTGGAGCGTCGCCGCGGTGGACGTCTGGAAGGGCGTCGGCATCGCGACGCTCATCTTCATCGCCGGCATCGTGGCGATCCCGCAGGAGTACTTCGAGGCGGCACGGGTCGACGGCGCGAGCGCGTGGTCGATCTTCCGGAACATCACGTTGCCGCTGTCCCGCCCCGCGATGGGCACCGTCATCATCCTGTCGCTCATCGGCGGCCTGCGGTCGTTCGACCTGATCTGGGCGATGACCGGCGGCGGGCCGGGGTTCACGAGCGACGTGATCGCGAGCGTGATCTACAAGCAGTACCAGGCCGGTTTCTACGGCCTGTCCACCGCCGGCAACGTGGTCCTGTTCGTCGTCGTCACGGCGATCATGGTGCCCGTCTCATGGCTCCTCAACCGCAAGGAGGCGGACCTGTGACCGCCGTCACCACCCCCGGAACCGGTCACGCGTCGGCGTCCGGCAGCCGCCGCCCCACACCGGCGAGCCGGAACCGCCACCCCGGGCGCGCCCGCAGGTGGATCATCGGCTCGATCGCCATCGTCGTCAGCTTCGTCGTGTTCCTGGTGCCGTTCGTCTTCGTCCTGCTCCAGGCGGCGAAGAACCCGGCCGAGGCGAACCAGCTCGGCTTCAGCCTGCCGACCGACTGGCAGCTGTGGCAGAACCTGCAGGCGGTGTTCCAGAGCGGCGACGGAGGCATCCTCCGCGCGTTCTGGAACAGTGCCCTGCTCACCGTCGGCAGCGTGACCGTGATGGTGGTGTTCTCCGCGATGGTCGGGTACGTCCTGCAGCGGCGACCGAGCCGGTGGAACGGCCTGATCAACTTCTTCGTGCTGGCGGGGCTCATCGTGCCGCCGGCGATCGTGCCGACCATCTGGGTGCTGCAGGGGCTCAACCTGTTCAAGACCATGGGCGGGATGATCCTGATCGAGGCGACGTTCGGCCTGTCCTTCTGCATCCTGCTGTTCCGGGCGTTCGTCGCGACGATCCCGAAGGAACTCGACGAGGCCGCCGTGCTCGACGGCGCCGGCCCGATCCGCCTGTTCTTCGGGGTGGTGCTGCCGCTGCTCAAGCCGGTGATCATCACGGTCGTGCTCGTGCAGTCGGTGACGGTGTTCAACGACTTCACCAACCCGCTGTACTTCCTGCCGGGGTCCGAGAACGCGACGGTGCAGCAGACGCTCTACGCGTTCCAGAGCCAGTCGGTCAGCCAGCTGAACCTGCTGTTCACCGACGTGCTGCTCATCACGATCCCGCCGCTGATCCTCTACGTCTTCTTCAACCGTCAGATCGTCGCCGGCATGACCAGCGGCGCCGTCAAGGGCTGACCGCCCACCCCGGTCTGGAGGCGCGACGCGCCTCCGCCACACCGCCCGCCCGGGCGCACGGCCGGGCCAACGACCCCGCACCGGTCGACGACGACCGGTCGCGTGAAAGGACCATCACATGACCACCTGGACCGCACCGTTCATCGCGGCCGACAGCGACCTCGGCAGCGCCCCGATCCTGCGTCGGGAGTTCACCCTCGACGACGGGCACGGCGCCGTCACAGCCGCCACGCTCGACGTCAGCGCACTCGGCGTCGTCGAGGCCTGGCTCGGCGGACAGCGCGTCTCCGACCACCTGCTCGAACCGGGGTGGACGAGCTACGAGTGGCGCATCCGCGTCGTGTCCCACGACGTCACGCCACACCTCGTCGACGCGGCACCGGGCGATCCCGCGGTGCTCGCGCTCATCGTCGGCAACGGTTGGGCCGCCGGACGCCTGGCCTGGGGCGGCGGTGGCGGCTGGTACACGGACGAGCGCGCCGGGTTCGCCGAACTCCGGATCACCTTCACCGACGGGCACGAGCAGCGCGTGACGACCGACACCGACTGGCAGGCCCTGTCGAGTGCGATCACCGCGGACCAGCTCTACGACGGGCAGGACATCGACGCCCGACTCCGCGACGGCTCGTTCCTGACGCCCGGCGAGGTCACCGTGCCCAGCGTCGACGGCCACCAGGGCCGCACGAGCACGGTGCACACGGTCGACATCGGCGAGCGCGAACTCGTCGCCGACACGGTGCCGCCGGTGCGTCCGCTCGCCGAGATCGCCCCGGTCGAGATCTGGACGAGCCCGTCGGGAGCGACCCTGGTCGACTTCGGCGTGAACCTGGTCGGCTGGGTCCGGGTCACCGCGACCGGCCCGGCCGGCACGGTGCTCACCCTGCAGCACGCCGAGGTGCTCGAGCACGACGAGCTCGGCACCCGCCCCTTGCGCACCGCGAAGGCGACGGACCACTTCACCCTGCGCGGTGACGACGAGCCCGAGACGTTCGAGCCCCGCTTCACGTTCCACGGGTTCCGCTACGCGCAGGTCGACGGGTTCCCGGGCACGCACGACGAGCTCCGCGCCGCGGTCACCGCCGTGCAGGTCGGCTCGGACCTCACCCGGACCGGCACCTTCGAATCGAGCCACGAACTGCTGAACACCTTCCACGACAACGTCGTCCGGGGCATGCAGGGCAACTTCCTGAGCGTGCCGACGGACTGCCCGCAGCGCGACGAGCGACTCGGCTGGACGGGCGACATCGCCGCGTTCGCGCCGACGGCCTCGTACCTGTTCGACACGCGGACCTTCCTGGCCGACTGGCTGCGCGACGTCTGGCTCGAGCAGCAGCACGCCGACGGGGTCATCCCGTTCGTGGTGCCGGACGTGCTGAAGTACTCCCCCGCCGAGGACTTCGGCAAGCCCGACGCGACCGCCGTCTGGTCGGACGCCGGCGTCTGGGTGCCGTGGACCCTGTACCAGGCGTACGGCGACACCGCGGTGCTCGAGGAGCAGTTCGACTCGATGGCCGCACACCTGCGCCGGGTCCGTGACCACCTGTCCCCGGAGGACCTGTGGGACACCGTGTTCCAGTTCGGCGACTGGCTCGACCCGGACGCCCCGCCCGAGGCCCCGGCCGACGCGAAGGCCGACAAGGGCGTCGTCGCGACGATCTGCGCCTACCGGTCCGCGACGATCGTGGCGGACGCGGCGGAGCTGTTGGGTGGTCACGAGGCGGAAGCGGCGGAGTTCCGGGAACTCGCCACGCGCCTCCAGGCCGGGTTCCGCACCCACTACCTGCAGGACGACGGGCGGATCCTGTCGGACGCGACCACGGTGTACACGCTGGCGATCGTGTTCGGGATCCTGTCCGAGCAGGAGCAGGCCGTGGCCGGCGAGCGTCTCGCCGAGCTGGTCGAGGCGTCCGGGTACCGGATCTCGACGGGCTTCGCGGGGACGCCCTTCATCACCGACGCGCTGACGCAGACGGGCCACCTGGAGGACGCCTACCGACTGCTGCTGCAGACCGAGTGCCCTTCGTGGCTGTACCCGGTGACGATGGGCGCGACGACGGTGTGGGAGCGCTGGGACTCGATGCTGCCGGACGGCACGATCAACCCGGGTGAGATGACCTCGTTCAACCACTACGCACTCGGTGCCGTGGCGGACTGGATGCACCGGGTGGTGGGTGGCCTGTCGCCGCTGTCACCGGGGTACTCGGCCGTCCTGATCGCGCCGCAGCCGGGCGGTGGACTGACGTGGGCGGAGACCTCGCTCGACACGGTGCACGGGCACGTCGCCGTGCGGTGGGAGCTCGTCGACGGGGAGTTGCGCGTCCGGGCGACCGTGCCCGAGGGCGTCTCGGCCCTGGTGCGCCTGCCGGGTGCCCCCGAGCAGCGCGTCGGCGCGGGCACGCACGACCTGCGCGCGCCTGCCGCGGTCCCCGCCGCGTAGGGGCCTGGCTCGCAAAACACCGGTGTTCGCGCGTCGAACCCCCGAACGCGCGTGTTCAACACGTGAACACCGGTGTTTTGCGGCACCACCCCACCCACCACGGTTGCGCGGCCCCCGCGCAGCGCGTACCGTATGAAACGATTCAATCGCACACGAGGAAGTGACACGATGACATCGACCCCGAGCTTCGCCGGCATCGCCGACCAGCTGGCACGACAGCAGATCGAGCTGCCCAGCTGGGCCTTCGGCAACTCCGGCACCCGCTTCAAGGTGTTCAGCACGCCGGGCACCCCGCGCGACCCCTACGAGAAGATCGCCGACGCCGCCCAGGTGCAGGAGTACACCGGCCTGGCCCCCACCGTCGCGCTGCACATCCCGTGGGACCTGGTGGACGACTTCGCCGACCTCAAGCGCCACGCCGAGGAGCACGGGGTGTCGCTCGGCACCGTCAACTCGAACACGTTCCAGGACGACGACTTCAAGTTCGGTGCCCTGACCCACGTCGACGAGACGATCCGGCAGAAGGCGATCGACCACCACCTGCGTTGCATTGACGTGATGGACGCCACCGGCAGCCGCGACCTGAAGATCTGGCTCGCCGAGGGCTCGAACTACCCCGGGCAGGAGGACATGCGCTCCCGCCAGGACCGCCTGCACGAGTCGCTCAGCACGATCTACGACCGCCTCGGCGCCGACCAGCGACTGGTGCTCGAGTACAAGTTCTTCGAGCCGTCGTTCTACCACACGGACGTCCCCGACTGGGGCACCAGCTACGTGCAGACGGCGGCACTCGGGCCGAAGGCGATGGTCTGCCTCGACACCGGGCACCACGCCCCCGGCACGAACATCGAGTTCATCGTGATGCAGCTCCTGCGTCTCGGCAAGCTCGGTTCCTTCGACTTCAACTCGCGCTTCTACGCCGACGACGACCTGATCGTGGGCGCCGCAGACCCGTTCCAGCTGTTCCGGATCCTGGTCGAGGTCATCCGCGGCGGCGGCTACGACAACCCCGACGTGGCGTTCATGCTCGACCAGTGCCACAACGTCGAGGACAAGATCCCCGGCCAGATCCGCTCGGTGCTCAACGTGCAGGAGATGACGGCTCGCGCGCTGCTCCTCGACCGCGTCGCACTGACCGCCGCGCAAGAGGCGCACGACGTCCTCGGCGCGAACGAGGTCTTCATGGACGCGTACCAGACCGACGTCCGGAAGGACCTGGCCGAGTGGCGCGAGTCCCGCGGACTGCCTGCGAACCCGATGCGCGCCTACCTGGAGTCCGGGTACCAGCAGTCGATCGCAGCGGACCGCGTCGGCGGCGTCCAGGCCGGCTGGGGCGCGTAGGAACATGACGAACACAGTGGAGGCACGGGTGGACCCCGCAATGCACGGCACCGACGCAGACACCACGATCCGGGCGCTGGTCGCGCGCTCGAACGCGCTCGGCTCGGATCCGCGGATCACGAACTACGCGGGCGGGAACACCTCCGCCAAGGGCACCGACACCGACCCGGTCACGGGCGAACCGGTCGAGCTGCTCTGGGTGAAGGGCTCCGGGGGCGACCTCGGCACCCTCACCCCGGCGGGCCTCGCGGTCCTGCGCGTCGACCGCGTCCGTGCCCTCCAGGACGTCTACCCCGGGGTGGAGCGCGAGGACGAGATGGTCGCCGCCTTCGACTACACGCTGCACGGCAAGGGCGGTGCAGCGCCGTCGATCGACACCGCGATGCACGCCCTCGTCGACGCCGCCCACGTCGACCACCTGCACCCCGACGCCGGCATCGCGATCGCCACGGCGGCGGACGGTCCGGCCCTGACCGAGCGGATCTTCGGTGACAGGGTCGTCTGGGTGCCGTGGCGCCGACCCGGGTTCCAGCTCGGGCTCGACATCGCCGCCGTGCAGCACGACCACCCGGACGCCGTCGGCACGATCCTGGGCGGCCACGGCATCACGGCCTGGGGTGACACGAGCGATGAGGCCGAAGCGAACTCCCGCTGGATCATCGACACCGCCGAGCAGTACCTCGCGGCCAACGGCACCGCCGACCCGTTCGGCCCGGTCCGTCCCGGGTACGAGGCCCTGCCCACCGAGGAACGCCGTGCACGCGCCGCCGCCCTCGCCCCGACGATCCGCGGCATCGCCGGACACGACAAGCCCGTCGTCGGCCGGTTCACCGACACCGACGTCGTGCTCGACTTCCTGGCGAGCGAGCAGGCACCGCGCCTCGCAGCACTGGGCACGAGCTGCCCGGACCACTTCCTGCGCACCAAGGTCAAGCCGCTCGTCCTCGACCTGCCCGCAACGGCGAGCGTCGACGAGCAGACCGCCCGCCTGCACGAACTGCACGAGCAGTACCGCGCGGACTACCAGGCGTACTACGACCGGCACCGGGCGCCGGACTCCCCCGCGATCCGCGGCGCCGACCCACTCATCGTGCTGGTCCCCGGCGTCGGGATGTTCTCGTACGGCAAGGACGCCCAGACCGCCCGCGTCGCCGGCGAGTTCTACGTCAACGCCATCAACGTGATGCGCGGTGCCGAGTCCGTCAGCACCTACGCCCCCATCGACGAGGCCGAGAAGTTCCGGATCGAGTACTGGGCACTCGAAGAGGCGAAGCTGCAGCGGATGCCCGCGCCCAGGAAGCTCGCGACGCGCATCGCCCTGGTCACCGGGGCAGCGTCCGGCATCGGCAAGGCGATCGCGAAGCGCCTGGCGGCCGAGGGTGCCGCCGTCGTCATCGCCGACCTCGACCTGGCGAAGGCGCAAGAGACCGCCGCCGAGATCGGCGCCGGCGACCGCGCGATCGGCGTGGCCGCGAACGTGACGGACGCCGCCGCGATCGACCGGGCGATCCAGCAGACCCTGCTGCACTTCGGCGGCCTCGACCTCGTCGTCAACAACGCGGGGCTGTCGCTGTCCAAGAGCCTGCTCGAGACCACCGAGCAGGACTGGGACCTGCAGCACGACGTGATGGCGAAGGGTTCGTTCCTGGTGTCGAAGGCCGCCGCGAAGGTCCTCATCGAGCAGGGCCTGGGCGGCGACATCGTCTACATCTCGTCGAAGAACTCGGTGTTCGCCGGGCCGAACAACATCGCCTACTCCGCCACGAAGGCCGACCAGGCCCACCAGGTGCGGCTGCTCGCGGCCGAGCTCGGTGAGCACGGCGTCCGCGTCAACGGCATCAACCCCGACGGGGTCGTGCGCGGCTCCGGCATCTTCGCGAGCGGCTGGGGTGCCAACCGCGCCAAGACGTACGGCATCGAGGAGCAGGACCTCGGCAGGTTCTACGCGCAGCGCACGATCCTGAAGCGCGAGGTCGTGCCCGAGAACGTCGCGAACGCCGTCTACGCCATCTGCACCGACGACTTCTCGCACACCACCGGTCTGCACGTGCCCGTCGACGCGGGCGTCGCCGCGGCCTTCCTGCGGTAGCGACGAGCAGGAGCACGAGCATGCACACCAGCGGAAGCGTCGCCGCGGTCGACCTCGGGGCCACCAGCGGCCGGGTGATCGTCGGCCACGTCGACCAGTACGGGGTCCGGATGGACCACGTCGCACGGTTCCCGAACGGCCCCGTCACCCTGCACGAGGGCGACGACGACACCGGCCGCGACGCCCTGCACTGGGACGTCGTCGAGCTGTACCGGCAGGTGACCGAGGGGCTGCGGCGTGCGTTCGCCGAGCACCCCGCGATCGCCAGCGTCGGCATCGACTCGTGGGCGGTCGACTACGGCCTGCTCCGCGACGGCCGACTGCTCGGGCTGCCGTCGCACTACCGCGACGACCGGCACCAGGGCGGTGTCGTCCCCGTGCACGACCGGATGCACGCCGCCGAGCTGTACGCCCGGAACGGCCTGCAGCACCTGCCGTTCAACACCCTGTTCCAGTGGGCTGCCGACCCGTCGCTGCAACTCGCACAGCGTGCGCTGCTCGTGCCCGACCTGCTCGGGTACTGGCTGACGGGGGTCGAGGCGGCCGAACGCACGAACGCCTCGACGACCGGGGCACTGAACGCGACCACCCGTGGGTGGGACCCGGCGGTGCGGGCTGCTGCGGGCCTCCCGGCCGGGCTGCTGCCCACGCTGCGCGACCCGGGCGACCGACTCGGCCCCCTGCTGCCGTCCGTTGCCGAGCTCGTCGGCGGGCAGGCCGACGTGACGCTGGTCGGCTCGCACGACACGGCGAGCGCCGTCGTCGCGGTCCCCGCGACGGAGCCGGACTTCGCCTACATCTCGTCGGGCACGTGGTCGCTCGTCGGCGTCGAGCTCGACGCGCCCGTCCTGTCGGACGCGGCGCGACGCGCGAACTGCACGAACGAGGGCGGTGTCGACGGTCGCGTCCGGTTCCTGAAGAACGTGTCCGGACTGTGGTTGCTGTCGGAGAGCGTCCGCACCTGGGAGCGCGGTGGCGACCAGGTCGACCTGGAGGCCCTGCTCGCCTCCGCCGCGGCCGTCACCGCCCCGGTCCCCGTCTTCGACCCCGCGGACGAGTCGTTCACCGCACCCGGCGACATGCCGGCGCGGATCGCAGCGTGGTGCGCGGCGCACGGGATGAGCGCCCCCGCCTCGCGCGCGGAGTTCGTCCGGAGCATCCTCGAGTCGCTCGCGACGGCGTACGCCGAGACCCTGCGCACCATCGCCGACGTGACCGGCAAGGCCATCCGGGTCGTGCACGTCGTGGGCGGCGGCTCGCAGAACCGGCTGCTCTGCCAGCTGACCGCGGACCGGACCGGCCTGCCGGTCGTGGCGGGGCCGGTCGAGGCCACCGCGCTCGGCAACGTGCTGGTGCAGGCGCGCGCCGTCGGACTCGCGGGCCTCGGAGGGGCTTCACTGGAGGCACTCCGCAGCATCGTCGCACGGAGCGTCGAGCCCGTGCGGTACACCCCCTCGGCGTCGTCGCGCGCCGATCCCGATCGATCCCCCGTCAGGAGCCACGCATGACCACGACCGACGACCAGCACCGGATCGACCCCGCGACAGGCGCACCGGCACCCGCGACAGGCGCCGCGTCCGCCGCCCGCACGCGGGTCAAGCGGCAGCTGCCGACGGTGCGGGACCTCGCGCCGCTCATGCAGTTCAAGAAGCCTTCGCTGCCGGGTCGGCGTCAGCGCCTCGAACAGGCCTTGACGATCTGGGACCTGCGGGACATCGCCGCCCGTCGCATCCCGAAGGCCGCGTTCGACTACACCGAGGGCGCGGCCGAGGCGGAGATCTCCCTCGCCCGTGCCCGGCAGGCGTTCGAGGACATCGAGTTCACCCCGGCGATCCTGCGGGACGTGTCGAGGGTGGACACCTCGCGTCAGGTGCTCGGGGCGCCGGTGTCCTACCCGTTCGGCATCGCGCCGACGGGCTTCACGCGGATGATGCAGACCGAGGGCGAGCGGGCCGGTGCCCGGGCCGCCGGACGTGCCGGCATCCCGTTCTCGCTCTCCACCATGGGCACCACCGCGATCGAGGACGTCCGCGACGCCAACCCGCACGGGCGCAACTGGTTCCAGCTGTACATGTGGAAGGACCGCGAGAAGTCGATGGCGCTGGTCTCCCGCGCCCAGCAGGCCGGCTTCGACACCCTGCTCGTCACCGTGGACGTCCCCGTCGCGGGTGCGCGGCTGCGGGACAAGCGGAACGGGTTCTCGATCCCGCCACAGCTGAGTGCCCGGACCGTGGTGAACGCGATCCCGCGGCCGTGGTGGTGGTTCGACTTCCTGACCACCGAGCCGCTGGCGTTCGCGTCGCTCGACCGCTGGTCCGGCACCGTCGGCGAGCTGCTCGACCACATGTTCGACCCGACCGTCACCTACGAGGACCTCGCCTGGATCCGTGACCAGTGGCAGGGCAAGGTCGTCGTGAAGGGCGTGCAGTCGCTGGCCGACGCCAAGCGCCTGGCGGACCTGGGGATCGACGGCATCACGCTGTCGAACCACGGCGGCCGGCAGCTGGACCGCGCCCCGGTGCCCTTCCACCTGCTGCCCTCCGTCGTCAAGGAGGTCGGGAAGGACACCGAGGTGCACCTCGACACGGGCATCATGTCCGGCGCCGACATCGTGGCTGCCGTGGCCCTCGGCGCGAAGTTCACGATGGTCGGCCGTGCCTACCTGTACGGGCTGATGGCCGGCGGCGAGGCCGGGGTGGACCGGATGATCCAGATCCTGTCCGAGCAGATCGAGCGGACCATGCGGCTGCTCGGGGTGGCCTCGCTCGATGAGCTCGAGCCGGGGCACGTGACGCAGCTGCAGCGGTTGCAGCCGATCCCCCGGGTCTGACCCGTCGGCTCGCCGCGCGTTGCACCGTGCACGTTCGACGGTCGGACACCGGGCGTTCGTCGGTCGATTTCCGTGACGCCCCCCGAACGGGTCACAAATGATGCAAGATGTCCGTGGACGTGTCAACGAAACCCTCGGCATCCGGCCGGCTGATGCGTCCGTCCCTCCCCGCATCCTGCGCCCGAGCATCCACGAGGAGCCCGACATCTCGACCCGAAGCACGTGCACGCCCTCGCGCGGCACGACCCCACGGAACACGTCCACGCCCCTGACCACCCGAGGGGGCACCCGATGATCCGCCACCGCGCGATCCTCGCGATCGCGACCGCCGGCGCCCTGGTCCTCGGCGTCCCCACCGCCGCCTCCGCCCGCACCTGGTGGGGCTGGGACGGCGAACGCCGCTGGCACAACGCCCCGGTGAACCCCACCCCGACGCCGGCCCCCGACGAGACGGAGACCCCGGCCCCCACCGACGAGTGGACCCCGGATGCTGAGCCCGAGCAGGACTCGGCGCCGATCGAGGACTCCGCCCCCGTCGCCGAGCCCGCGCCCGAGGCCGCGCCGGAGGCGGCACCCGAAGCGGATGGATCCCCCGCGGACCTCTCCGCGATCGCACCGGACGCCTCGTTCGTCGAGGACTTCACCAAGAACGCGGTCACCGGCCTGGTCTCGTCGCTCTACCCGCAGTCGTGGCAGGCCTACCCCGACGGCACCTCGGGCATCTACGCGCCGAGCAAGACCGTGTCGGTGCACGACGGCGTGATGGACGTCGCCCTCGGCACCGGTGCCGGAGCGGCCGGCACCTTCGGGTCCTCCGACGGCGCCTGGGACCACGTCGGTGGCTCGTTCTCGGTCCGCGCGAAGGCGACCGGCGGCGACGGCAACGGCGCGGCCTTCATGCTGTGGCCGACGTCGAACGTGTGGGCCGACGGCGAGATCGACTTCCCCGAGGGCAACTTCGAGGACAGCCCCTCGGTGTTCCACCACTCGATGACCCCGGGCAAGGAAGCCGAGCGCGTCCAGCTCGGCACCGGCGTCTCGTGGCGCGACTGGCACACCTACAAGGTCGACTGGGTCCCCGGTGAGTCCGTCACGTACAGCGTCGACGGCAAGGTCCTGGGCACCGTCACCCACGACGTGCCGACGACCCCGCACCGCTTCATGTTCCAGGTCGGCAACTGGGGCGAGAAGGGCAACCTGCTCATCGACTGGGTCTCGACGACCGAGTAGCGTCCGCAGGTTCCCACCACGACGCGACGGGAGGCCCGGTGCCAGCTGGCACCGGGCCTCCCGTCGCGTGCCTGGTCACGTCTGCTGGCCGCGGCGCGCCCTGCGGAGCCTGTGGGCTAGCGCTTCTCGTCGACGAGCGCGATGAAACGGCTGCCGATGCCCTCGACCTCACGCCGCGTCAGGCCGGCGGTGGGCTCCGGCGCCTGGTACGGGGCGTGGTAGTCGCACATCAGGTAGTCCCACTCGGGCCACCACTTCTTCGGACGCGCCTCTTCGTCGAAGCCGCAGACCACGCACTCCAGGCGCGTCCAGACCTTCTTGGTGCCGGTGCGGTTGGCGCGGGACTGCACGAGCCAGGCGGGCGGGTCCTGCTCGATCGCGTCGAGCTCCGCTTCGCTCAGGCGCGACGGGATGCCGTGGCGGGTCGCCATCTCGAGGGGGATGTCGAGCCGGACGGCGGCTTCGCGGCGGGAGAGCATCCGTCCAGGGTAGGTCCTGCCACTTCCCACCTCGAACTGTGATGTCGGAAACCGTCGGCGACCGCTCCCAGGTCTGGCGAGACTGGCTCGGAGCTCGAAAACGGCGAGTGCGTCATCAACCTCCCGTGCGCCGACCATCATGAGCTCCCAGCGGTTCGACGGCCTCGGCGGCGTGCTGCACCCGTCGCGGCTCGCCGGCATCGACGAGGAGTGGTCCCGGTAGCGAGAGGGGCTCCGACCGCCGACTTCCTTCGCGCGAGCAGTCCGTGTATGGTCTCGATCACTGAGGTAAAAGGCGTCGCGATCTGCGACGCACCCGCACGCGGCATCGAACGAGTCGCCACTTCTTCCCTCGAAGGAGTGCGCCATCGTGTCCCCCAGTCCCGCTCTCACCACCGGGCACGTGCCTGCCGGTGACTCGTCTCCTCGTCTGCGCGACGCCTGGATCGCCCTCGCCGGGCTGTCCGCGGTGTTCCTGTTCGAGATGCTCGACAACTCCGTGCTCAACGTCGCCCTGCCGACGATCGGCCGCGACCTGGGCTCGTCGACGACGGGACTGCAGTGGGTCTCGGGTGCCTACTCGGTCGCCTTCGGAGGGCTGATGCTGCTCCTCGGCGCCGTCGCCGACCGCATCGGACGCCGTCGGGTCATGCTCGCCGGGCTCGTCCTGCTGGCCCTGGCCAGCCTCGCCACGGCGGTGGTCACGTCGACCGAGCAACTGATCGCCGTGCGGGGAACGATGGGCGTCGCCGCGGCGATGACGACGCCCGGGTCGATGGCGCTGGCGTTCCGCCTCTTCGACGACGAAGGTCTCCGGGTGCGGGCGCTCACCGTCATCTCGACGGCCGGGCTCGTGGGGCTGGCCATCGGTCCGACCGTCGGCGGGTTCGTGCTCGCCGTCGCCCCGTGGCAGGTGCTGCTGCTGGCCGACGTGCCGATCGCGGTCCTCGCGCTCGTCGGCATCCGGTTCGGTGTCACCCGCGACGAGGCGGCAGGGCTCCGTCGCGATCCGGTCGACGTGGTCGGAGCGCTGCTCGGCACCGTGACCACGGCTGGAGCGCTCGTGGCGCCGACGATCCTGGTCGAGTCCGGAGCCGCCGGCTGGTGGGGGTGGGGCGTCCTCGCGCTCGCCGTCGCCTGCGGAGTGGGGTTCGTCGCCCGCGAGCGGACCGCGCGGCACCCGCTGATCGACCTGCACCTGCTCGCCCGACCACTCGTCTCGAGCGGCCTCGCGTTCAAGGCCGCGTCGGGTTTGGCCGTCGCCGGACTGTCGTACCTCGTGACCCTGCAGCTGCAGTTCGCCTGGGGGTGGTCGCCGGCCTTGGCCGCGGTCGGGACGCTGCCGCAGGTGGTCGTGTTGCTCGTCGGTGGCCGCTTCGTCGGGCCGTTCGTGCAACGGGTCGGCCTGGGCCGCGCCGCCTGGATGAGCGCCGTCTCGGTCGTCTCCGGTCTCGCGGTCTTCGGCGCCCTGAGCCGGTACGGGTACCCGTGGGTGCTCGTCGCGCTCGTGCTCGTCGCCGCCGGCATGCGGGTCGTCGGCGTCGTCGCCGGCGCGTCGGTCCTCACGGGCCTGCCCGCGGACCGCACCTCCGTCGGAGCGGCGCTCGTCGACACCTCGAGCGAGCTCGCGGGCGGTGCCGCCGTTGCCGCGGCGGGGACCATCGTCGCCGCCTTCGTCGCCGGGAGCATCACCACGACCACCTGGACCGCCGCCCGGATCGAGGGCTTCCAGGACGCCCTCACCGTCGCCGGCCTCGGCCTCGCCGCGGTCGCAGCACTGCTCGGCGTGCTCGGCATGCTCGGAGCCCGGCCCACCGTCGAACCGGAAGACGGAGCCCCGGCCGAACCTGCCGACACCACCCCTGCACACACCGACCGGACCACCATCACCGAGGAGACCTCCCGTGCCTGACACCATCGCCCTTCCCCGCCCGCCGTTCGATCCCGAGTTCGTGCCCTTCCTCACCGCCATGGACGCGCGAGGCCGCTTCCACCTCACGACCCAGATGCTGCCGCAGATGCGACAGCTGGACATGACGGAGGCGCAGCTCGACGAAGGGCTGCATGCTCGCGGCCTGGAACGGAGCAGCATCACGATCCCGGGGCACCGCGGCGCCCCGATCGATCTCGCCGTGATCCAACGCACCGGCCGTACCGGTACAGCTGCCCTGGCCTACGCGATCCACGGCGGCGGCATGGTGTTCGGCCACCACCTCGGCAACCTCGACTCCTACGACGAGTGGCTGCTGGTGCACGACGTCGTCCTGGTCAGCCCCGGCTACCGTCTGGCGCCGGAGCACCCGGACCCGTACCCGGTCGAGGACTGCTACGCCGGTCTCGTCTGGGCAGCCGAGCACGCCGACGAACTCGGCATCGACCCGGAGCGCATCGTCCTCGTCGGGCAGAGCGCCGGGGCCGGTCTCGCCGCCGGCACGGCCCTCCTCGCCCGCGACCGACAGGGGCCCTCCGTCATCGGCCAGGTGCTCGTGAGTCCCATGCTCGACGACCGCGACGCGACCCTGTCGGCTCGGCAGTTCGACGGTGTCGGGGTCGCCGACCGGGAGATGACACGGTTCGGCTGGGACGCCTACCTCGGTGACCGGCGTGGTGGCGAGGACGTGTCGATCTACGCTGCACCCGGGCGCGCGACCGACCTCACCGGGCTCCCGCCCGCGTACATCGACTGCGGCAGCACCGAGGTGTTCCGCGACGAGACCGTCGCCTACGCCAGCTCGCTGTGGGCGGCAGGAGTCCAGGCGGAACTGCACGTGTGGCCGGGGGCGTTCCACGGGTCGACGAGCATGATGCCGGACGCGACGCTGTCGCAGCGGGCCGTGCAGGCCCTGCGCGAGTTCACCGGGCGCCTCCTCGGCCCGGCCGTTTGACAGCGGCCCCGGCACGAGCGGATCGTGGCGCTCATGCCGGGACCGGGACCGGGACCGGGTCGCAGCATCAGCTAGATCCGATCCAGGCACACCACCGCGACGACGACCGGCCACGCCTCATCATCGAGCTGCACGGACCGTAGCCCCCGCGGCAGAGCTCGTCCGTCATCGGACGCGACGACGACTCCCTGCAGCCCGATGAGGTGCCCCGAACCGCGGCTGTAGTGCACGCGATCGCCGACGACGGGCATGACGATGGTGTCCGCCGCCAGCTCCTCTGCAGCGAGTTCGATGACCGGAGGCCAGGACTCCGTGAGCACCTCGACGGCTTGCCACTCGGACCCGCCGCGCTCGTCGAGCTCTGCATCGCGCAACTCGAGATCCACGATCCTCGCGACCGGCAGGGATTGCGGGCTGATCGTGCGCGCGACTCCACATTCGATCGGGACGCTCCTGCTGGCGAGGAAGAGCCCCTCGCGCGCCGTACCGAGCTGCGACGGGACCGGCTCAGCGCCGACCTTGCGGAGTCCGCCGTTCGCTGTCGAGCCGCCTGCGGTGTGCGTTCGCGTAGCACTCGCCTTCGCCGCACCGAGGAGTCGTGGCGCGACCTGAGCTGCTCTCGTCCGCATCGGATCATCGCTGAACTGCGCGCCGAGATCCTTCTTGAACGCGAGGGCGCGAGGCCGTCGCTTGTCGCGCTTTTCCATCGGGTCGCCTTCGGCTCGGCTTCGCGCAGCCTCGAGTCAGGCTGTTCCCGGACCGTACTGCCGGACAACCGGCGCACGCGATGGTTCCTCAGCGACATTGCGGTAACCAGCAACACGATTCGGAGTTCGCGCCGGCGCTGCCCCCGTTCGCTCCGGCCTCGGCCTGCTCAGCGTGCGGGCGCCGCTTCGTCGCGGCGGGCTCTTCACCGCAGGGCCCGGCGGAACCCCGTGAGCACGGCGCCGCAGTCCGTGCACTCCTACTCGCTCCACCCAACCTGGCCGCAGGTGTCGTAGGCCGCTGTCGACGCCACCGTGGACCCTGCACCACCCGTCGGGACGAAGTACGGCAACGAGACGCCCTGCCGGGTCACGGTCCCGCAACATGCGAGCACTGGCGACCTGACGCCCGATGGTCCACCCGGTACGGACGGGAGGCCCGGTGCCAGCTGGCACCGGGCCTCCCGTCCGCCCTGTGGTCGCGTCGACGACGCGTCAGCCTTCCCAGGGCCAGTACGTCTGGCAGGTCTCGGGGCCGCCGTTCGTCGACGCGCAGACCTGGGTCGGCCCCCAGAGCGCGAAGGCGACGAACGCGACCTGCAGCACCAACAGGCTCAGGCCGACGATGAACAGGGCACGGACACGGCGACGGTCGTCACGGACGCCGGTCAGCAGCGAACCGAACGCGGCCAGCAGCCCGCCTGCCGGGACCACGAGTCCGAGGACGACGGTCACGGTCATCAGGAGCGCGAACTCGCCTCGGGTGGTGCCGAAGCGTCGCCCAGCGTGCAGTGCAGTCACGGTGGTGAGCGTATCGGTCCGCGGGGCACGCGGATGCGCCCATTTCGGGCGGCGGTTGTCGACCGCGGTTCAACCGCCGCTGCGCTCACGACGACGCACCCGCAGGGTGCCGATCCCCTGGACGATGCAGACGACGCCGCTCGCGACGACGATGACCCCGGTCACGATCCGGCCGATGGAGACCCCTCCGAACAGCAGCGGGGCGACCGCGACACCGATGAAGACTGCGCCCATCACGATGACGACGACCGGGTTCTGCGCGACGAAGAACCGGCGCCCACCGTTCGCTTCGGCGATCGCGCGGTCCCGAGCACGAGGGACGGCGTCGGGCGACCGACCCGCGCGGCGATCTGCACGCCGTCGCCGGCTGCGCAGGACCAACCACACCGCGGCGCCGATGACGACGGCAGCTCCGATGGCGATCCACTCGACGATGCGGAAGGACCCGAAGACGATCACCAGGACGAACCCGACCGCGATGCCCACGAACATGTCCGTGGTCATCCGGTCGGTCCGGCCGTCGCCACTCGTGACGTACCCGGGGCGGCGTTCGTACGGATCGTGCTCGTCCACGGCCGGTCCGTCGGCCCGTTCGGTTCCCATGCTCCGAACGTACCGACGGCGCGGCGGGCCCGTCCGGGTCAGCCCACTCGTTCCGCCGGCGGCTCGGCCCGGACTCCGTGTGCCGGACGCCGCTCCCGCACGATCGCCACCGCCTGGCGCAGCGACAGCCCCGGCAGGTAGGTGCGGACGATCGCGACGCCGATCGTGGGCAGCGCCACCGGGTCCGGGTACGCCATCACCAGGGGGTGCAGGTCGGGCCCGAACTTCGCCTTGAAGCGCAGCAGGGAGCGGAACCCGTAGACGGGCTCGAGCGCACCACCGACGACGTCGAGGACCGATTCGACGCCGCTCCGGCCGGCGCCCTGTGGTTCCGCCGAGGACGCGAGCGGGGCGGCGGACAGGCTGAGCCGTTCGGCACCGTCGGTGCGCATCCGGTCGACCGCACTCGCGACCAGGAACTCCATCACACCGTTGGGCGCGTCCGGCGCGCGGCGCATCACGTCGAGCGTCCACCCGACCACCTGCCCGGCACGGTACGCGGGCAGCCAGCTGGTGACGGCGAGCACGGTGTCGTCCTCGCCCAGGGCCACGAGCGTGCGGACGGCGGGGTCACGCATCTCGTCGATGCCGCCGAGGGTGAACCCCATCTCGGGCAGTTCGCGCTCGGCGACCCACTCCTCCGAGATCGCCTCGATCTGGCGGGTGACCGATCCGGGCAGCGAAGCCCAGTCCGACCAGAGCGCAGTGGTGCCGGACCGTGCGGCCTTGTTGACGGCCGTGCGGACGTCCTGCTTGCGCTTGCCCGTCGTCGTCCAGGTGCGCGGGTCGAGGTCGGCGTCCTCGGCCACGGGAAGCGTCGTCCATCCGAGTCGTGCGAGTGCAGCACCGAGGATGGCGTCGATGCCGTAGAAGACGGGCGTCCAGCCGTGGTCGTCCGCGGCCCGCGCGAAGCCCTCCAGCGCCGCAAGCCGTGCGTCCTCGTGCCCGAAGGGGCCGCCGGTCGTCACGGCGACGCTGCCGGTGCGGTGGTAGGCGACGCCGGCGCGACCGTCCTCGGTGAACCAGTACTCGTTGCCGGGCCAGGTCGTCATCCACCCGAAGGTGTCGCCGCCGCCGGCGACCAGGAGCGCCCGAGCGGCCACCCGCGCGGCGTCCTGCCCGTCGAGGTCGCTGTCCGAGGGCCCGGCCCCGGTCGGCCGGACCGCGGCGATCGCCACCGCGAGCCACAGGAGCGGGCCCGAGATGCCCACGACGAACCGCAGCGCCGGCTCGGCCTGCGCCAGGTGCGTGGGCAGGGTCACGGGTGCGATCGGACCGAGCACGGCGAGCGCCAGGTGGAGGGGCGCGCGCACGCTGTCGCCCGAAGCCACGGCGACGCCGACGACGACGACCGCGAGCACCACGGCCGATCCGGCGACCGTGACGGCGAACCCCAGCAGTCGTCGCCGGTCGGTCCGCACCGGGAAGTCCGCGCGGCGAAGGACGAGCACCACGGCGGTGGCGATCGGCACCAGCACCGACGCGACGAGCGAGAGCGAGACCGCGAGGTGGTCCGAGGCCAGACGCTGCACGACGGCGTGGTGCCGCTCGGGCAGCACCCCGTACGAGACCGCGGTCGCGACGCCTGTGATCAGGTCGACGGTCACGACGAGCCACAGCGCGAACCGGCTGCCGCGTCGGAGCCCCACCGCACCGACCGCCAGGACCACGAGCGGCATCACAGCCAGCAGCGACTGGAGCGGGCCGTGCGGGTGCACCGCGGCGAGCGCCCGGACGCAGCTGGCGGTCACCCCGGTCACCGAGCAGTGCGGCATCCGCCCGGTCGGCCCGGTGTCGAGCACCACGGCGAGCGGGGCGAGCAGCCCGAGCTGGGCACCGGTGACGAGCGCGAGGACGGGGCCGACGGCCGACACCGTCACCGCGGCCACCAGCAGCACGCGGGTCTCGCGTGAGGAACTCCGGGTCCAGCCGCTCCGCACCGGCGACCGCCGCAACACGCGGCCGAGCACCAGGCCGATGAGCAGGGCGAGCGCCGCGTGCAGGTCGGACGCGTGCCCGGAGTACAGCAGCAGCGCGGCGACGACGGCGATCGACACCACCCGGATCCGGCGTCGCCACAGCGCGCCGGCGAAGGCGCTCGCGGTCGCGATGGTCCCGACGATCCAGGTCCAGGGGCCGACGTGTCCCAGGTGCACGAGGAAGCCACGGGTCGCCGGGGCACCGTCGAACAGCTGCAGCACGGCAGCGAGGCCGGTCCCCACGACGGTCGTGACGACCATCGCGAGCAGGGTGCGCCGCCAGCCGAGCAGCCGTTCGGACGCCCCGGTGCACACCACGACGGCGACGAAGGTGACGAGGAACCCGACGACGCTGCTCGTCACCGCGACCACGCTGAGCGGGCCCATCGTCCCGCTCAGGATGTGGGGCGTCCGACCGCTGAGCGCGCCGATGCAGCGGAGCACCACGGCGGCGATGCCGGCGACGATCGTCAGGGCCGAGACGACACTCGTCAGTGGGTACCGACGAGCCACCGGCACGAGACGCTTCGGATTCGCCCCCGCGAGGGCCGCGGTCACCGCGCTCACCGGAGGCCCAGGTGCGCGATGACGCCGGGCATCCCGACGCGCAGGGCGTGGCGGACCGTGTTCCAGTCGTGCGCGGAGCCCTCGGACACGAACAGTCGGGTCTGCATCCCCGCGGCGTCCGCAGCTGCGCGGAGCGCCGTGGTCGACGCGACGTAGGGTGCGTCCTCGCTCCCGTAGGCGAACACCGTCAGGCGCCCGGGGTAGGGACCGTGCGCCCGCATGATCGCCCGTGGTGCCGCTGCGGCGTACCGGCTGGCGGAGCCGCCGAACCCGACCTGGATGCTGTGCTGGACGGAGCCGTTCAGGGGTGCGAGTTCGCTCGAGATGGCGAAGGTCGTGCCGAACGCGCCGGGGTGCGCGGTGGAGAACTGCATGGCGCACGTCGCGCCCTGCGAGAACCCGACGATGCCCCAGGCCGAGGGCGCTGCCCCGACGCGCAGGTGCTGCCGGATCCAGTCCGTGGTGTCGGTCGTGATGTACGTCGCGGAGTGCCCGAGGGGCGAGTCGACGCACATCGGGTTCCGGTCCGGTGCCCCGAGTTGGTCGGGCGCGACGACGATCGGGGCGAGTCCGTGGTGGGCCTCGGCGAACGCGTCCATCACCGCGCCGAGCCGACCGGCCTGGAACATGTCGCTCGGCTGGCCGGGTTGTCCGGCCAGGCTGATCAGGACCGGCAGGGTCGGTGGTCGGTCGGTCAGGGCAGCCGGCGGCAGGTACACGTCCGCCGGCCGCGCGTGGAAGTGGGAGACCGTCGACGGGATGGCGACGGAGAGCACCTCCCCGCGTCGCGGCATGTCGGCGGGGGCTCGCCAGGTGGCCGGGTCGACCACCGGACTGGAGGCGCGCCCCACCCCCGTCTCGTGTGCCATCGGACCGGACGGGTACGGATCCGTCGCGACGGCCTGCTCGATCGTGCGGTACGCCCCGAAGTCGACGTTGACGCCGAGGACGGCGGCCAGGGCCACCGCCACCGCCACGAGCACGCCGAGCACGCGGCGGACCCAGCCGCCCTGGACGACCGTCACCACGAGCAGGCCGGCAGCGCCGAAGGCCAGGGCCACCCACATCCGGGTGATCGGGGTGAACGACACCCCGTACAGGTCCTGCACGTCCCCGAACCACCACACCGCGACCAGGCCGATCACGGCACCGACGGCCACGGCACCGAGCCGCCAGACCAGCCCCCGGACCGGGTGCCGGGAGCGACGACCGAACGCCGGCAGCAGCGCGGCGACGGCGAGGAGCCCGGCGGCGACGTCCACCGGGACGAGCACGGCCGGTGCGACGACGGCGACGTGGAACAGGGGTCGGAGCAGATCGTGGAACATGGGGCCTCCCGGCGGACGATGCAATCGTGGCGGCGGCCCGCTGCGAACGGGGCACCCAGGCGCTTCCGGTTCGCACAGTTCCCACCTGTGCAGCTCTCAGGCGGCACTCGAACGACCCCCAGCTCAGCGTCCGGTGCGACGGTGCCGCCAGACCTCTCGGTGGCGCACACCTAGGGTGAACGGGTGACGCACGACGGATCGGTACGGGCTGCACTCGCGGCGGTCGCAGCGGATGGCTGGGGTGACGGTGGGCCGCTCGTCGAACCCGGCAGCACGGCCTCGCCCCGACGGGCCGCGGTCCTGATGCTCTTCGGCGCGCTCGACCACGCGCCGAGCGACCGACCGGCAGCAGCACCCGGGGTCCCGCGCGACCTCGACGTCCTGCTCCTCGCCCGGGCCACGACCCTGCGCGCGCACGCCGGCGAGGTCGCGTTCCCCGGTGGACGCATCGACCCCGGTGACGCGGACGCCGTCGCCGCCGCACTCCGCGAGGCACAGGAGGAGACGGGACTCGACCCCGCCGGCGTCGAGGTGCTCGGCACACTGCCAGCCGTGCCCCTGGCGTTCTCGAACCACCTGGTCCGGCCCGTCATCGGCTGGTGGCGCGACCCCTCACCGATCCGCGTCGTCGACGAGCACGAGTCGGCGGCGGTGTTCCGGGTGCCGGTGGCCGACCTGCTCGACCCGGCGAACCGCGGCGTAACCGTGCTCCGCCGCAGTGGTCAGGAGTGGCGCGGACCGGCGTTCACAATCGAGGCCGACGGGGACGAGCACCTGGTGTGGGGCTTCACCGCGATGCTGCTGGATGCGCTGTTCGACCGACTCGGTTGGACGGAACCGTGGGACCGCCAACGGGAGATCCCACTGCCGGGCTGATGCGCCGGGTTCGCGTCAGAGCCCGTTCGCACGGCGACGGAGTTCCTCGCGCACGACCTCGGCCTTCGCGAGCGCGCGGGGCGTCGTGATCACCGAGAACAGCAAGAACCCGACGAAGAACGCCACCCCGAACCACCACCAGGGCGTCGAGGTCAGGGCGAGCCAGATGGCGAGGACGACCATCACCCCGAAGACGACCGGCCCGAACCACCGGCTCCGCCGCAACTGTCGGTGGTGCTCGTCGACCGTCGCGGACCACGTGGCGAGATCAGCGCCCTCGGGTACCTCGCCGCGCTTCAGACCGCGCTGCACGTCCGTCAACTCCGTCGCGCCGCCGGCTCGCCGACGAGCCTTGCTGATCCATACGCCGAAGAACGCCGTCATCGCACCGGCGTAGAAGACCGTGCCGATCGCCCGCCCGAGCAAGGAGATGTCTCGAGGGGAGACGAGCAGCCCGATCCCGAACCACATCCCGCCCGCGAACAGGAAGAGCACCGGCAACAACACGGGCATCGGGAGGGATCGGAGACGGTGCACCACGAGATCCTGTCAGATCTGCAAGAACCCGGTGCGCCGCGTGGTCATGATGCGAGCATGGGGCGGAGCGCGAACGCCAGCGGGTCGGCCCGCACCGCGTCGACCGCGTGGGCCACGGCCCCGATGACGACGACGTCGGCCCCGAGCGAGGACGCGACGAGTTCGGGCACCGGGTCGAAGTGCCCCTTCGCGAGCAGGTCACGCGCGCGGTCGATGACGGCGACCGCGGGCTGGGCGATCGCGCCGGCGACCACCACGCGGTCGATGTCGAGCAGGCTCGCGAGCAGGATGCAGACCCTGGCCAGGCGGTCCCCCAGGCGGTCGACGATGGTGCGCGCGACCGGATCACCGCTCCGTGCGGCCGCGAACACCAGGGCGGCGTCGGCGGCGAGCGCGGAGTCCGCGGGGATGTGCCCGGCGGCGACGGCGTCGGCCACGAAGGCGCGGGCGACGGCGCCGATGCCGTCGGACGAGCCGACACCCTCGACGAGTTCGAGCACCCGCATCTCGCCCGCACCGCCGTGGGCACCGCGCAGCAGGACCCCGTCGACGACGAGTCCCGCGCCGAAGCGTTCGCCGGACAGCAGCGCCGCGAACGAGGCGTCACCCGAGGACGGCCGCTCGGCGAGCGCGGCGAGGTTCGCGTCGTTCTCGACGAGCACCCGCCCGTCCGGCACGGCGTCGACGAACCCCGGGTTCATCCGGACCCAGAAGCCGCCGTCATCGGGCGAGGCACCGGCGGCGTCGACCGGTGCCGGGATGCCCACGACGGTGACCAGGACCCGGGCGCGGTCGACGTCGGCCGAGGCGAGTGCGGCGGCCACGGTGTCGGCGAGGACCCCGAGCCGCACGGGCACGTCGAGGCCCGACTCACCGAGCGTGCCCTCGGCACGACCCAGCACCGTGCCGCGCAGGTCGGCGACGAAGGCCGTGACCCGGTGCTGGCCGGCGTCCACACCGACGACGACCCCGGCGACCGTGTCGAGCTCGTAGCGGCGGGCGGGGCGTCCCATCCGGTACTCCCCCGCGGCGCGGGCGTCGTCGAGCTCGCGGAGCCAGCCGAGCCGCACGAGTTCCTCGGCCGCCCCCAGCACGGTCGACCGGGTCAGGCCGGTGGCGTCGATCGCCTCGGTCGCGGTGAACGCCGACGAGTCGAAGGCGTACGCGAGCAGCGTCTCTGCGCTCGTTCCACGGGGTGGCGGCATGTCGTGACCCTATCGCGCGACGAGTTCCTTGCGGAATTAGATTTTCTCGCTACATTTAGTTCCGCGGGTGGCATCGGAGCCACCCGCGGGACGGAACGGCAGGGACGCCGGGTCCGGACGGACGGAGACGACGTGCAAGCACACGCCACCGCCAGGAGCGCAGCATCGGTCAGCCGACGCGGGTTCCTGCTCGGAGCGGGCGGCATCGCAAGCGGGCTCGCGCTCGCCGGATGCGCCCCGATCGGGTCCTCCAGCGCCAAGCCGGAGACCATCACGTTCTACGTGTCGAAGCCCGAGGTCATCGGCTACTTCGACGACGTCATCGCGCAGTTCCACCAGACCCAGTCGAAGGTCCGGGTCGTGCGCGACTCGACCTCGAGCATGTCCGCGAACTTCGTGCGGAACCGGCCGCCGGACCTCGGCTGCTGGAACTACAACTTCTCGGTCGTGCCGTTCGTCGAGCACGGCGCGCTGACCGACCTGTCCGACCTGCCGCAGGCCGACACCATCAACCCCGACCTGTGGCCGCTCATGGAGCAGACCGCCGACTACCCCGGCCGGAAGAGCGCCCTGCCGTACTCGGTGACCGCGGCGTCGGTGATCTACAACAAGGCGCTCTTCGTGCAGCAGGGGCTCGAGGTCCCGACGACGTGGAGCGAGTTCGCCGACGTGTGCGAGCGCCTGACCAGGGCCGGGATCGCGCCGATCTACGGCACGTTCAAGGACAACTGGACGATCGCCCAGGGCATGTTCGACTACTCGATCGGCGGCATGATCGACACCCCGGCTACCTTCGAGGCACTCCGCCGCGAGGGCACGAACGTCGGCAAGGGATCCGCCGTCTCGTTCGAGCGCGACCTGCGGAAGCCGATGGAGCGCATGGTGCAGCTCCGCGCCTGGCACCAGGACGGCGCAGCGAGCCGCGGGTACGGCGACGGCAACCTCGCCTTCGCCCAGGGCAAGGCAGGCATGTACCTGCAGGGACCGTGGGCCCTCGGCGAGATCGCCAAGACCACGAAGGACATGGACCTCGGCACCTTCCCGCTGCCCGTCACCGACGACCCGGCCGACCGGAAGGTGCGCGTGAACGTCGACCTCGCGCTCTGGATCCCGGAGGCGTCGCGCAAGCAGGAGGCCGCCCGCGAGTTCCTGTCGTTCCTGATGTCCAAGCGGGTCAACGACGAGTACAACGCGGACAACAACGGCTTCGGAGTGCGCAAGGACGCTCCCCCGGCGTCGAACCCCGCCCTCCGTGGCATGCAGTCGTACTACGACGACGCAGCCTTCTACCTCGGCGCCTCGCAGCTCATCCCCGCCGAGATCCCGGTCGCGAACTACGCGCAGTCGATCGCCTTCGGCGGCGACCCGCAGCGCCAGCTCCGCACCCTCGACGCCGACTGGGCGCGTCTCGCGCTCCGCACGGCCGCGTAAGGAGACGTCCGAATGGCAACCACGACCACCGAATCCATCACGACGGCGGACCGCCGCCGCCGTGGCGGAGCCGCCACGGGCCTCCAGGCCGGAGGACGGAACGGACGACGCAAGCCCCGCGTCGACCCGCTCTTCCTGGCGTTCCTGCTGCCCACCCTGGTGCTCTTCACGCTCGCCATCACGCTGCCGGCTGTGATGGGCATCGTGCTGAGCTTCACGAACTCCGTCGGCTTCGGCGAGTTCCGCTTCACCGGGCTCACCAACTACGTCGCGGTGTTCTCCGACCCCGCGATCCTGCAGGCGTACCTGTTCACGCTCGGGTTCTCGCTCGTCACCGTGATCGTCGTGAACGCGATCGCGTTCCTGCTCGCCATCGCGCTGACGTCGAAGATCCGCGGCAAGATCGCGCTGCGTGCGGTGTTCGTGCTGCCGATGGTGATCTCGGGGATCGTCATCGCCTACGTGTTCTCGTTCCTGTTCGCGAACAGCCTGCCGGCCTTCGCCACCGCGATCGGCTTCGGGCCGCTCGAGCAGAGCATCCTGGCGAACCCCGACCTGGCCTGGCTGGCGATCGTGGTCGTCACGGCCTGGCAGGCGATCCCGTCGACGCTCCTCATCTACATCGCCGGCGTCCTCTCGATCCCCGGCGAGGTGTACGAGGCAGCCGCCCTCGACGGTGCCAGCGCCTGGCGGCAGCTCGTCTCGATCACCGCACCGCTGACGGCGGGCTACATCCTGATCAACCTGGTCATCGGGTTCAAGAACTTCCTGAACTCGTACGACATCATCGTCGGCCTGACCGACGGCGGCCCCGGCACCTCGACCACCAGTGTCGCGATGTCGATCTTCAAGGGCTTCAACGGCGGCGACTACGCCTACCAGATGGCGAACGCCACGATCTTCTTCGTCATCGCGGTCGTCATCGCCGTGATCCAGCTGCGGGCGACCCGCGGGAAGGCAGCGCTCTGATGTCCCTGCAAGCACCCCTGCGACCGGGGACCACCGCGACCGGCAGCATCCGTTCCGTCGACGCCGACCGGTCCTCCGGCTCGGGCAAGGCCGGCCGGGGTCGTTCGAACTGGCCCGTCACCGTCGTCCTCGTGCTGTGCGCGCTGTCGGTGCTCGTGCCGCTGTACGTCACCCTGACGATGGCGTTCAAGACGACCGGCCAGGCCGTCGACGGCAACGCGTTCTCGCTGCCGGCACCGTTCAGCGTCGACGGCTTCGTGCAGGCGTGGCAGCTGACGGACTTCCCGCGGGCCTTCGCGGTCTCGGTGTTCGTCGCCGCGATCACCGTCGTCGGCACGATCCTGCTCGCCTCGTTCACGGCCTACGCGATCGCCCGGAACTGGGACCGCCGGCTGTTCCGCTGGTCGTTCTTCTACCTGCTCGCGGCCATGTTCCTGCCGTTCCCGGTGCTCGCGCTGTCGCAGGTGAAGCTCACCGGGCTCGCGCACCTGGACAACCCGCTCGGCGTCGCGATCCTGCACGTCATGTTCCAGCTGTCCTTCAGCGTGCTGCTCTTCACGGCCTTCCTGCGGTCGATCCCGGCGGAGCTGGAGGAGAGTGCACGCATCGACGGTGCGAGCACGGGGCAGGTGTTCTGGCGACTCGTGTTCCCGCTGCTGGCACCGATGAGCGCCACCGTCGGCATCTTCGCGTTCCTCGCGTCCTGGAACGACTTCGTGATGCCGTCGCTGATCACCTCCGACCCGGCGCTGCAGACCCTGCCGGTGCTGCAGCAGATGTTCCAGACGCAGTTCAGCAACAACTACAACGTGTCGTTCGCCTCGTACCTGATGGCGATGGCCCCGGCGATCATCGTCTACCTCGTCACCCAGCGGTGGGTGATGGCCGGCGTGACCCAGGGCGCCATCAAGTGACCGACACCGCCGGTGCGGGCCCGACCGCGATCGCCGGCGCAGGCCCGACCGACACACACCCCTCGAACCCCTCGAACCACGAAAGGCCCGACGTGACCGACACCCTCGCCCAGCCCGCCGCCACCACGCACGACGAGACCTGGTGGCGCCAGGCCAGCGTCTACCAGATCTACCCCCGCTCGTTCGCCGACGCGAACGGCGACGGCATCGGCGACCTGCCCGGCATCACCGAGCGAGTGCCGTACCTGGCCTCGCTCGGCATCGAGGCCGTCTGGCTCAGCCCCTTCTACCCGTCCGCCCTGGCCGACGGCGGCTACGACGTCGACGACTACCGCGACGTCGACCCGCGCCTCGGCACACTCGACGACTTCGACCGGATGGTCGAGGCACTGCACGCCGCCGGCATCCGGGTGATCGTCGACGTCGTCCCGAACCACACGAGTGACCGGCACGAGTGGTTCCGCGAGGCCCTCGCGGCACCCAAGGGCTCCCCCGCCCGCGACCGCTACGTGTTCCGCGACGGCAGCGGACCTTCCGGCGAGGACGCCCCCGCCGACTGGATCTCGATCTTCGGCGGCCCGGCCTGGACCGCCGTCGGCGACGGCCAGTGGTACCTGCACAGCTTCGCGAAGGAGCAGCCCGACCTGAACTGGGCGAACCGCGAGGTCCGCGACGACTTCCTGCACACCCTGCGCTTCTGGTCCGACCGCGGCGTCGACGGGTTCCGCATCGACGTGGCCCACGGCCTGGCGAAGGACCTGGGCGAGACCCTGCCCACCTGGGCCGAGCTCGCCGAGATGCCGAAGGACGGCACGCACCCGCTCTGGGACCGCGATGACGTGCACGAGATCTACGCCGAGTGGCGGACGGTCTTCAACGAGTACACGCCGGCCCGCACCGCGGTCGCCGAGGCCTGGGTCCCCGCCCACCGCCGCGCCCGCTACGCCAGCGCCGAGGGACTCGGTCAGGCGTTCAACTTCGACCTGCTCGAGGCCGACTTCGACGCCGGCCAGTTCCGCACGATCATCGAGTTCAACCTCGGCCTCGCCGAGCAGTCCGGCTCGTCGACCACGTGGGTGTTCTCGAACCACGACGTCGTCCGGCACGCCACCCGCTACGCCCTGCCGCCCCGCGCCGGTGGCACCGACAAGCAGGGCAGCGCCTGGCTGCTCGCCGGCGGCTCGCAGGACGCGCTCGACCGGTCGCTCGGCCTGCGCCGCGCACAGGCCGCCACGCTGCTCGAGCTCGCCCTGCCCGGCTCCGCCTACCTGTACCAGGGCGAGGAGCTCGGCCTGCACGAGGTCGGTGACATCCCGGACGCCGACCGCCAGGACCCGGCGTTCTTCCGCAACCCCGGCGTCGACGTCGGTCGTGACGGCTGCCGCGTGCCGATCCCGTGGACGCGCACCGGCTCGTCGTTCGGCTTCGGTCCGGACGGATCGCACCTGCCGCAGCCGGCGTGGTTCGCGGACTCCAGCGTCGAGGCCGAGGACGCCGACCCCGACTCCACCCTGAACCTGTACCGGAAGGCGCTCGGCCTGCGAGGCCAGCTGCAGTCCGAGGAACAGCTCGAGTGGATCGAGACCGGCCGTGACGACGTGCTGGCATTCCGTCGGCCGAACGGCTGGACCAGCGTGACGGTCTTCGGCGACGACCCCTTCGCGCTGCCGGCCGGCGAGCTGCTGCTCGCCTCGGCCCCCGTGGTCGACGGCGCCCTGTCGGGCGTGGGGACGGCCTGGTTGCGTTCCTGACGCGACGCTCGCGCCCTGGGCGCGAGCGGATGACGGACGGGAGGCGCGGTGCCACCTGACACCGCGCCTCCCGTCCGGCGGAAACGGGCGTACCTGCCGGAAACGGGCGTACTGGGTCGAAAGTTCCGACCAGGTACGCCCGTTCTCGCATCCCATCGCGGCCGTTCTGGGAAGAAAGTCCCGGTAGGGTCGCCGCATGAGCGGGGCGAGCATCAGCGTGCAGGACTTCGTGATGCGGTTCGGCGACCGCAACGTGGTCGACGGGCTGTCGTTCGACGTCGCCCCCGGTGAGACGTTCGGGCTGCTCGGCAGCAACGGCTCCGGCAAGACCACGACGATCCGGGCCCTGCTCGGCATCACCACCCCGACGGCGGGCACGCTGACGATCGACGGCCTCCCCTACCGGCCGGCCACCGGCGGCATCGGCTACCTGCCCGAAGAGCGCGGGCTGTACCGCAAGGAGTCCGTCATCGACGTGATGACCTACTTCGGGCGCCTGCGCGGGCTCGGCGGTGCCGAGGCGACCGCGTGGAGCATGGACTACCTGGCCCGGGTGGGGCTCGCCGACCGCGCGAAGCTGCGCGTCGACAAGCTGTCCGGCGGGCAGCAGCAGAAGGTGCAGCTCGGCATCACGATCATGGACCGGCCGCGGCTGCTCATCCTCGACGAGCCGACGAAGGGGCTCGACCCGGTGAACCGGCGACTCCTGCTCGACCTGGTCGACGAACGGAAGGCCGACGGCGCGACCGTGGTCCTCGTGACGCACCACATGGACGAGGTCGAGCGGCTCTGCGACCGCATCCTGCTCCTCAAGGACGGGCGGGCCGCCGCGTACGGATCCGTGCCCGACGTGCAGGACGCCTTCGGTGGCGCCGTCGCCCGCGTGGGGCTCGACGGCCCGGTGCCGAAGTCGCCGCTGTACCGACTCGCCCGCCACGAGGGGCACGTCGCCTACCTGGTCCCGACCCGGGCCGCCGCTCCGGACGGTGCGGACGTCCTGGCAGAACTGGTCGCGGCCGGGGTGCACGTCACCTCGTTCGAGATGCGCCGGATCCCGCTCGACGAGATCTTCGTGCAGGTCTACGGGCACGACGCCCTCGCCGCTGCGTCGTCGGACGGAGCCGCGGCATGAGCAACCTCGGCACGGTCGTCCGGTTCGAGTTCGTCCGCGCGGTCAAGAAGCCCGCGTTCTGGATCGGCACCCTCGCGCTGCCGGTCGTCATCGTGGTCGTCTCGCTGCTCGTCGGCATCGGGCAGGCCGCCGGCACGAACTCCGTGGTGTCCGGGTCGTCCGCCACGAAGACCCCGTTCCACTACGTCGACGAGTCCGGCCTGGTGTCGGAGTCCGTCGCTGCGAAGTGGGGCGGGACCCCTTCCACCGATGCCGCCGCCGACCGCGCCGCCGTGCGGTCCGGCGACCTCGACGCCTTCATCGTGTTCCCGTCGTCGCCGTCCACGACGGCCACCCGGGTCGACGCCGCCGACCGCGGGCTCTTCGCCAACGGGGTCTGGTCGTCGCTGGCGGAACGGGTGCTCGAGCAGAGCGTCGCCGCTTCGGTCGACGACCCCGAGACCGTGGAGCTGCTCCGCAGTCCACCCGCCACCGACGTCACCACCTACGCCGACGGCCGGGTCGCGCCGGGCTGGTTGTCGGTCGTGCCGCCGTTCCTGTTCGTCGCGGCGTTCTTCGGGCTCGTCATCCTGCTCGCCGCCCGGATGGTCACCGTCGTGGTCGAGGAGAAGGAGAACCGGATCTCCGAGATGATCCTGACGACGGTGACCGCGGGCGACCTGATCCGCGGCAAGGTCGTCGCCATGCTGCTCGTCGGCTTCGTGCAGGTCAGCGTGTTCGTCGTGCCCGGCCTGGTCGGGCTGCTCGTCGCCCTGCCGTTGGTGTCGTCGCAGCTCGGTGGGCTGACGGTCGACCCGTGGCGGATGGTGACCGGGGCACTGCTGCTCGTCGGCGGGGTGCTGCTGGCGTCCGGGCTGTTCGTCGCCGTCGGGGCCGCCGTGCCGTCGATCAAGGATGCCTCGGCCCTGCAGTCGGCGGCGATCTTCGCGCTGATCATCCCCCTGTACGCGGCGTTCTTCGTGATGACGACGCCGACGTCGCCCGTCGCGCAGTTCTTCACGTACTTCCCGACCTTCACGCCGATCACCGCGATGGTGCGGAACGCCGTCGGGGCCCTGACCGTGACGGAGTCGGTGGTCTGCATCGTCGAGGTGTTCGTCGTCGCCGGGCTGCTGCTGTGGTTCGCGGAGTACCTGTTCCGGCACTCGGTCGCGCAGTACGGGTCGAAGGTGACGGTGCGGCAGGTGTTGTCGTGGCGGGGGCGGCGGGGCTGACCCCGTCGGTCGTCGCCGCGCGGCGTCAGACGCGGACGGGTGCCTCGTCGAGGTCCCACGACGGGACAGCGTGCCGCTTCCATCCCTGGCGCAGGGTGTTCGCCGCACGGTCGAACTCGACCAGGACGTCGATGTGCGGGCGGACGAGCATCTGGATCTGCAGCCCCTCGAAGACCGCGAGCAGCTGCGTCGCTGCCTGGTAGGCGGGGATGCCGGCCTCTTCCGCGCCCTTGTCGAAGTCACGCTGCAGCCCGACGGTCAGCTGCTCGGCGTACTCCTCGAACCGCTTGCGGAACAGTTCGGCGAACCCGGACTCCGAGCTGGCCACGGTGATCAGCCCCGCGAGCACCCGGACGAGCCCGGGGTCCGCGACGTCCTCGGCGAGGGTCAGGCGGACGTGCTCGATCGTGCACGCCGGCGGGTTCTTCCGCCGGGTCCCCCGCAGCTGCGACCACCGGTCGTAGGTGACCAGGAGCAGGGCGTCCCAGGTCGGGAACAGCCGCTCGACGGTCTCGAGCGGGATGCCCGCGACGTCGGCGACGACTGCCGCGTCGACGTCGTCGAACGGGTGCAACCGGTAGGCGCGGATCGCCGCGCGCACCGTGCGTTCTGCGAGGGACTCGTCGTCCTCGACGCGTTCGCCGTGCAGGGGTTCCATCCGACCATCTCAGCGCATTCCGGGCCGTTTGTCTCGTCCCAGAGCGGGGGCCGTGCTCCCCGCCGCGTCAGCGCGCCGCCACCACGGCGGTCAGCCGACGGCCACGGGCGCCGCCGGCGGGCGGACCCGCTGGCGCATCCACACGAAGAACCCGGTCAGGGTGAAGACGCCGTAGAAGACGTACATCAGCCCGGAGGCGTAGTACCCGGCGGAGAAGAGCAGCGGCACGCCGACCAGGTCGACCGCCACCCAGATGAGCCAGAACTCGACCCACCCCTTTGCCATGCCGTAGGTGGCGAGCAGCGAGCCGACGAAGATCCACGCGTCGCTCCACACCGGCTCGTACGACCCGAGCGCACGGAACACGGGGGTCAGCAGGGCGGTGCCGCCGATCATCCCGACGACGAGCAGCAGACGGGTCCGCCAGGAGGCCCAGCGCGGGTCGATCACGGTCGTCGCGTCCTCGGGGCGGTGCGTCCACCGGTACCAGCCGTAGATGCTCACGATGATGAACATGACCTGGCGGCCGGCCTGCCCGAGCAGGTTGACGGGGTTCGGGGTGTCGAAGAGCGCCCCCATGAAGACGGTGAAGAGCAGGGCGTTGCCGACCAGCCCGACGGGCCAGGCCCAGACCTTCCGACGCATGCCGCCCAACGCGCTGAGCAGCCCGAAGACGTTGCCGATCACCTCGCGCCAGAGCACCGTCTGGTCACCGATGACGATCTGCGCGTCGAACAACCAGCGCACGATGTCCATGGGCCCTCCTCGTTTCCGGACGGTGCAACGACGCCGTGCCTACCGGCATTCCTTCTGTGATCGCTCTGCGCACGCAAAGCGCACGCTCAGAAAATCGGGGTACAAAACGTGTCCTCCTTGTCGGGGACCAAAATGACCCCCGTTCTGGGTTCACGTGAACGATCGTTCTCACTTGTCCGCACTTTAGGGGACAGGTAACGTCGACACCAGAGCGAGTCCAGCCCGCCCGAGCAGCAGCACATGCGCTCCGGGGCCCGGCGACCGCTCTCGGCACCGGTCAGCCGCGACCCCCTCCAACCACTGGGTCGATGACAACCTCCCCACCGGACACGACGCCCGAATGTCCCCGGTGGGCTTCAGCGTGCCCCGAGCACGCAGGAACGGATCCTCCCCATGCACAAGATCGTCACCGGTGCCATCGCCGGCGCAGCAGGCGTCGCACTCCTCCTCGGCGGTGCGGGCACGTTCGCCCTCTGGAACGCCAGCGCCTCGAGCGCCGCGTCCGCCGTGAGCGCCGGCACCCTGACGCTGAGCGCCAACAACGACGGCGCCTGGACGGACATCACGAACGGTCGTTCCACCGCGATCGACCCGACGAAGGCCCTGATGGTCCCGGGCAACACGTTCCAGTTCACGCAGACGCTGAACATCGGCGCGACCGGACAGGACCTCAAGGCGAACCTGACCTACGCCAACCAGAGCATCACCGGCGACGCCGCGCTGCTGGCCGCCACGACGAAGACGCTGGCCGTCACCTCGACGAGCGCCTCGGTGGTGCAGTCCTCGTCGAACGCGAACACCTTCGTGGTCTCGCCGTCCTCGTCCACGTCGACCGTCAAGGTCGTCTTCACGGTGACGCTCCCCGCGTCGGCGACCACCGGTCAGGGCGGCTCGATCAACCTCAGCGCGCTGGCCTTCACGCTCACCCAGACCGCGATCGGTTCCTGATCCACCGATCGCACCCCACCGACCACGACGACCAGGAGCAGGCACATGACCGCCACACCGCGGACGACGGGACGCCACCGCGCAGCCCGACGGCACCGCTGGGTCTGGCCGGTCGCGCTCGCCCTGGTCGTCGCGGTCGGAACAGCGCTCCTCGGCACCGGCGGCACGTACGCGCTCTGGAACGGGACCGCCAGCACGGCGGCCACCACGGTGCGCTCCGCCACGGCGGCCGTCAGCGTCAGCAGCACCACGGCGATGAACACCGCGGTCCTCGGGCCGGGCACGAGCACCACCGGCACCTTCACGGTGCGGAACACCGGGTCGGTCCCCCTGTCGGTGCGCGTCACGACGACGGCCTCGAAGTCGTCCGTCGCGGCGGCGACCGGTGAACTGACGCTCCACCTCGCGATGGTGTCGTCGGCCGCGAAGTGCGCACCAGGACTCACCGGCACGAGCGGTCGGCTGGCCACCTTCGACACCGGCACCGGGTCCCTCACCCTGCCGGCCGGGGTCAGCGGGATCGCGTGCCTCGAGATGGACCTCGACGCCGACGCCCCGCAGACCGTCGCCGGTGCCACCACCGACTTCACCCTCACCGTCACCGGAACGCAGGTCTCCGCATGAACCGCCGCCTCCGACTCCTCGTCACCGTGCTGCTCACCGCCGTGTTCGTCGGTGGCACCTCGAGCGCCGCGTGGGCACTGTGGAGCGCGTCGGGCACCACCGCGGCGAGCACCACCGTCGGCACGGTCACGGCGTCGATCAGCGGCACGAGCGCCCTCACCACGGCGTTCTCGTCGAGCGTCACCTCGACGACGAAGCCGATCACCCTGACCGACTCGGGCACCCTCGCCGGCACCGCCACCACCACGGTCTCCGTCGTGTCCGGCAGCTCGACCGCACTCGCCAAGGCCGTCACCGTCGTCGCCTGGCCGGTCGCCTCGACCGCGGGCTGCACCACGAGCACGGCCGTGGGCTCCGGGTCCGTCACCGGCACCTGGGCGTCGCTGCCGAGCATGAGCGCGAAGCTCGCCGCCGGTGCCTCCGCCGTCTGGTGCACGCGCAGTACCCTGCAGTCGTCGGCCCCGGCTGCCTCGACCGCCAAGGTGAACGTCAACCTCACCGTCACGAGCGGCACCTGGACCTCGGGCGTCGTGGCGGGCGGCTTCACCCTGACCACCCCGGCTGCGGTCGTCGACACGACCCCCGCGCTGGTCTGCACCGACCACGGCGGTTGGTACGTCGAGATCCGGTGGGACGCCGCGAACCGCCCGATGGACACCTGGTACGGGGCCTTCGTCGGCTCGACCCCGGTCGGACAGAAGGCACAGGACTACTCCGCGTTCATCACCATCGCACCGACGGACGTCCCCGCGAGCGCCGGCACCTCCGGCACGTTGACCGTCACCGTCAAGGTGCTCGACAGCGCCGGCAACCCCACGAGCACCGTCGCGGGCACCGGCAAGGTCACGCTCTTCACGCAGGACAACGGGGCGGCGATCCGATGCGGCGCATGAGCACCCCCACCCCCCGCACCGGCTGGCGCGCCGTCGTCCACGCCGTCGTGCTCGGCCTCAGCACCGGGCTCCTGCTGCTCGTCGCTGCCCTGGCGGTCGTGCTGATCGTCGTGCCGAAGGCCACGGGCTCGATGCCGCTCACCGTCCTGACGCAGTCGATGGAGCCGACCCTGCCCCCGGGGACCCTGCTCGTGGTCCGTCCGACCCCGATCGACGACATCCGGGTCGGCGACGTCGTCACCTACCAGATCGTGTCCGGCCAGCCCGCGGTCGTCAGCCACCGCGTGGTCTCGGTGTCGTCGTCGTCGGACGGCGAGCGGACTCTCGTGCTCAAGGGCGACAACAACGCCGAGGCCGACCCGGCACCGGTCACCGCCGTGCAGGTCCGTGGCGTGGTCTGGTACTCCGTGCCGGAGATCGGCATCGTCAACCAGATCGTCAACGGGTCGCGGAGCTGGCTCGTCCCCGCGGTCGCCGGCGTGCTCCTGACCTACGGGGCGGTCATGATGACCGCGGGCTTCGTGAGCGCCGCACGCCGTCGCCGCGACGGCACCAACCGCGCCGACACCCGCCGCGTCGGCACCAGCCACGGACGACGCAGCGCAGCGCACCACGTCGAACGGACCACCACCGAGACGACGACCACCACCCGGTCTAGGCTCGGTGGACGTGACGGACGGAGTGCAGCGGGCGCGGGAGCTCCTCGACGCAGCGGCCCGACGGCTCCGCGCCGCGGACGTCCCGGACGAAGCACTCGGCGAGTACGTGCAGCCGAAGGCCGTCCTCGGGATCCGTCGTGACCCGACGATGCGGCCCCTCGGTCGGGTGTGGCGGGTCGGGGCACTCCTGATCGGGTCGTCCCCCGAGACCGCCGGCCGCGTCTGGGCCACCGGGTCGATCACCCGCGTCACCGAACCCGGTCGGTCGCAGTACCAGTCGGTCTCGGCCGAGGTCCGTCGCGCCTACCGAGCCGCCGCCGCGAAGGGGCACTTCAGCGCCGGTGACACGGTGAACCACGGCGCCGCCCCGATCCCCGTCGACGACTCCCTGCTCGACGCCGAGGGCGTGCTCGTCGTCATCGACGACGTGCCGTCGGTCCGGTGGTCCCCGACGGCCGGCGCCGCCGTCCCCCTCGCCGACTACCTGGACGACCGCGTCGGGCTGCTCGTCGATCCCCCGCGGGGCGCGACCGACTGACGCGGCACCGGGCACGGGCCCTGAGCCGGCCGACCCCACACGGCACACGGTCCACCGGACGCGATCCGGGCCTCCAGGCCGACCGGACCGACCACGCGCCTGTCGCGACGTCACCCGGTCCCGATAGTGTCGGGACGTGAGCAACGAGGCATTCGACGACCGCTACCAGCTGCGCGAGTTCGCGCCCGGGACGGACGACAAGGGGGCACCGAACGCCGAGACGGCAGCGTGGATGCAGGCCGTCGGGATGGGCTTCCACGAAGCCGACCCCGACCCCGAGGGCGCGGCCCGCATGGCGTCGTACTTCATCGCCGACGAAGAGACGTTCCTCGGGGTCTACGTACGCGAGCCGTTCCCGGGGTCCGTCGACGAGACGTGGCCGGCCGGCACCTTCACGTGGTTCCGCAAGGCGCTGAGCTGGGGCGACGGCTCCTCCGTCGACACCCAGGCGATCTCCGCGGTCACCGTCCGCCCGACCGAGCGTCGCCGCGGCATCCTGCGCCGGATGATGACGCACGCGCTCGAGCGCGGGGTCGCCGAGGGCTACGCCGTCGCGTCGCTGACCGCGTCCGAGGGCACCATCTACCGCCGCTTCGGCTTCGGCTGCGCCATCCGCGAGCGTGCCGTGCACGTGCGCCGCGAGCGTGCGCTCCCCCTGCTCGCCCCGACGTCCGGCACGGTGTCGGTCGTCACGCCGCAGTGGCTGGCCGACGGCCCGGGCAAGGCGGTCTTCGACCGGTTCCACGCCCGCACCCCCGGCTCGATGGTCCGCAACACCGGCACCTGGCCGGTCGCGTTCGGCCTGCTCGGCCACGACGGGCAGAAGGCGAAGGACGTCCGTGCGGCGGTGCACCGTCCCGACAGCTCCGACGAGATCGACGGCTACGTCACCTGGCGCGTCAAGGAGGACCGCGGTTCCGACACCGCGCTCGAGATCGTCGACCTGGTGTACGCGGACGACCAGGCCTACACCGCCCTGTGGGAGTTCCTGCTCTCGGTCGACCTCAACGACGTCGTGAAGTACAACCGCTCCCGCCTCGACGACCCGATCGTCGCCGCGCTCGGCGACAACCGTGCGTACGACGTCGACCACGAAGAGGACCATGTCTGGCTGCGTGTGCTCGACGTGCCGGCGGTGCTGGCCTCGCGGCCGTTCGCCGTCGACGGGTCCCTGACACTCGGGGTCACCGACGCACTCGGCTTCACCACCGGCACGTACCGCCTCGACGTCCAGGAGGCCCGTGGCACCGTCACGCGCATCGCCGACGACGTCGACGTGGCCGGGTCCGACGTCCAGCTCGACGTCGCCGAGCTCGGTGCGCTGCTGATCGGCTCGGTCTCCCCCGTCACGTTGGCCGCCGCGGGGCTCGTCCGCGCTGCGGACCCGGCGTCGGTGGAGCTGCTCCGCGCGCTGCTGCTGCCGCCGCGGACGCCGCACGGCATCACGTACTTCTGACGGACGTCGCCCGCGTGGTGGGGCGCGAGCGGAGGCGGCCCTACGCCCGGCGCCGCACCCGCGGGTCGACGAATGCGTAGACCACGTCGACGATGACGTTCGCCGTGACGATCAGCAGCGCCGAGAACACCGTGAAGCCGACGACCACCTGCAGGTCGAGGGTGTGCACCGCGTCGATGAGCAGTGCACCGAGGCCCTGCATCGAGAACACCTTCTCGGTGATGACCGCACCGCCGAGCAGCGACCCGAGGTCGAGCCCGAACAGCGTCACCACGGGCAGGATCGCCGTCCGGAGGCCGTGCCGCACGACGACCTGGCGCTCGCGCAGCCCCTTGGCCCGGGCGGTCCGGACGAAGTCCTGCGACATCGACTCGAGCATCTCACCACGGGTCAACCGGGCGTAGATCGCAGCGCTGATGAAGGCGAGCACGCACCACGGCAGGATCAGGTGGGTGAACCAGCCGACCGGGTCGTCGCTGAAGGCCACGTACCCGCTGGTCGGCAGGATCCCGAGCACGAAGCCGAAGAGCAGGATGCCGAGCAGCCCGACCAGGTACGCCGGGGACGAGACGCCGGCGACCGCGACCGTCATGACGGCCCGGTCGACGAAGGTGCCGCGGCGCAGCGCCGAGACGGTGCCGCCGAAGACCCCGGCGACGAGCCACAGCACGGCGGCGCCGACGGCGATCGAGGCGGTGACGGGCAGGCGCGCCAGGATCAGCTCGGTGACGCTCTCGTGCAGCTGGAACGAGTACCCGAAGCACGGCGCCGCGCACTCGATCACGCTGTTGCCACTGCCGAAGGTCCGGCCGGCGAAGATGCCGCCGAGGTAGGCGCCGAACTGTGCGAGCCAGGGCTTGTCGGTACCGAGGAACGCCTGCACCTCACGCAACCGGTCGGCGGTGCAGGGCTTGTCGCAGATCGCCCGCGCCGGGTTGGTCGGCAGGAGCATGAAGAGCGCGTACGTGATGGCCGCGACGACGAGCAGCACGACGACGGCCCCGAGCACGCGGATCGCGAGGAACCGCAGGGTGGCAGCGTTCACGCGGTGCCCCCTCGCGGGTCGAGGGCGTCGCGCAGAGCGTCACCGAGCACGTTGAAGGCGAGGGTGATGAGGAACAGTGCGGCTCCGGGGAACACGAGGTACATGGGATCGGTCTGCACCCAGCCGATGGCGTCGCCGATGCTGCGACCCCACGACGGCGTCGGCGGGTTGACGCCGACGGCCAGGAACGAGAGCGCGGCCTCGGCGCCGATCATCGACGGGATCGAGATGGTGGCGTAGACGGTGATCGTCGCGGCGAGGTTCGGCAGCAGCTGCGTGCGGATGACGTGCCAGCGCCCGGCGCCCATCGCGGTGGAGGCGACGACGTAGTTGCGGCTGACGAGCGACAGCGTCTGCCCCCGCACGACACGGGCCACGGCCGGCCAGCCGAAGAACCCGATGACGAGCACGACGAGCACGGGCTTCGGGAACGTCGACGGCACGATCGCGGTGAGGGCGATCATGAACACGAGCGACGGGAACCCGAAGATCACGTCGACGACCCGCGAGAGCACCCGGTCGTACCAGCCACCGAAGAACCCGGTCGTGACGCCGACGAGCACGCCGATGACGATCGACACCAGGGTCGCGGCGAGTCCGATGCCGAGCGAGGTCCGTGCACCGTACGTGACGATCGAGAACAGGTCACGCCCGGTCAGTGGTTCGACGCCGAACCAGTGCTCGCCGCTGATGCCGCCGCCGGCGCCCCGGGGTGCACCGAACGAGTTGAGCGCGTCGATGTCGTACGAGTACGGGTCCTGCCCGGACGCCTTCGCGATGAGCGGGGCCGCCACGGCGACCACCAGGAACACCGCGATGACGACGGCCGAGGCCACCGCCCAGCGGTCCTGCCGGACGCGTCGCACCACGGCCCGGAAGCCGGTCGTGCGGCCGGACGGTGCGACCGGTCGGTCGACGACGTTGGCCGTCACGAGGCCACTCCTTCCCACGCGCGCCACGCCTCGCGGCGAGCGGCCTGTCGCACGGGATCGGCGACGGGTGCTGCGGCGAGGAGCATGCGCGTGTAGTCCTGTTGCGGGTCGTCGAGCACGGCGTCGGTGCTCCCCCGCTCGACGACCCGGCCGTCGCGCAGCACGATCACCTGGTCGGCGAGCTGGCGGACGACGGCGAGGTCGTGACTGATGAGCAGCATGCCGAAGCCGAACTCCCGCTGCAACCCGGCGAGCAGGTCGAGCACGGCGGCCTGCACCGTCACGTCGAGTGCCGAGGTCGGTTCGTCGGCGATGACGAGTGCCGGGCGCAGTGCGAGCGCACGCGCGACGGCGACGCGCTGCCGCTGGCCGCCGGACAGCTGGTGCGGGAACCGCTCGGCCCACGTCGGGTCGAGCTGCACGGCGGTCAGGAGTTCACGGACCCGTTCGGCTCGGTCGGCGGCGGCGTCGTTGCCGTGCACGAGCAGCGGTTCCGCGATGCTCCAGCCGATGGTCTGTCGCGGGTTGAGCGACGACGCCGGGTCCTGGAACACGATGCCGACCCGACTGCGCAGCTCGCGCAGTCGTCGTCCGCGAGCGGTGCGCAGGTCGCTGCCGTCCACCTCGACCGAGCCGGCGACGACGGGCACCAGGCCCGCGAGCGCGCGCCCGATCGTGGACTTGCCGGAACCGGATTCGCCCACCAGGCCGACGGTCTCGCCGGCGTGCAGGTCGAGGTCGATGCCGGACACGGTCGGTCCGCCTCGGCGCGAGTACCGCACGGCGACGTCGCGCAGGCGCGCCACGGACTGTCGGGAGGCGCGGCTCGCCGCTGCTGGGCCCGCCTGCGCCCGTCCGAGACTCGCCGCTGCGGACAGATCGCGGCCTTCGGAGGCCGCATCCTGTCCGGCAGGCCGAGTCTCGGTCGACGCGAGCGGCTCGTCGGACGCGGGGCGGGCCTCCAGGCTGGGGACGGCCGCCAGGAGCTCGCGCGTGTAGTCGGCGGTCGGGTGGGCGAAGACCTCGGCGACGGTGCCGTGCTCGACCGGGTCGCCGCGGCGCAGCACCAGCAGGTCGTCCGCGACGTCCGCGACCACGCCCATGTCGTGGGTGATGAGCAGCACGGCGAGGGAACGCTCGCGGCCGAGCCGCCGCAGCAGGTCGAGGATGCCGGCCTGCACGGTGACGTCGAGCGCGGTCGTGGGCTCGTCGGCGAAGAGTGCGACCGGGTCGCCGGCCAGGGCCATCGCGATCATCGCGCGCTGGAGCTGGCCGCCGGACAGTTCGTGCGGGTAGGCCTTCCGGATGCGCTCCGGGTCGGTGAGGCCGGCGTCACGGAGCAGTTCGTCGACGCGTGCCCGGACCCCGGCGCGGTCGAGCCCGGTCGGGTGTGCCCGGACGGCCTCGGCGATCTGCGTGCCGATCGAGAGGACCGGCGTGAAGGAGTTCATCGGCTCCTGGAACACCACGCCGATGCCCGCACCGCGGACAGCGCGGACCGTCTCGACGGCGGCACCGATGAGTTCCTCGCCACGGAACCGGGCGCTGCCCGACACCGAGGCCTGCGGCGGCAGGAGCCCGAGCACGCTCATGGCGCTGACGGACTTGCCCGAACCGGACTCCCCCACCAGGGCGAGGACCCGGCCGGGCGTCAGGTCGAAGGAGACGTCACGGACGACGGGCTCCGCGTCACCGAACGCGACGCGGAGCCCCTCGACCTGCAGGATCGGTTCGGTCACTGCTCGAGCGAGACCTTGAGGTAGTTCGGGTACGCGGGGAAGTCCGCGATCTGGAAGTTCTGCACGCTCGAACCGGCGAGGAAGGACTGCTTCGCGTAGATCAGCGGCACGACCGGGGCGTCGGCCATGATCTTCTGGTCCGCCTGGGCCCAGAGCTTCTGCGCGTCGTCCTGGTCGACCGTGGAGCTCGCCTTCGCGATGAGGGCGTCCACCTCGGGGTTGCTGTACTTCGAGACGTTGTAGCCACCGCCGCCGATCTGCGACGAGTCGTAGAGGGGCTGCAGGTTGGCGTTCGCGCTCGGGAAGTCCGGCTGCCAGCTCGACAGCGACAGGTCGAAGTCGGTGCCGTTGGTGGTCGCCTGGGTGAAGGAGTCGTAGTCGAGCGGCTTGAGCGTCACGGCGATGCCAGCGCGCTTCAGGCCGGACTGCAGCGCCTGGGCCTGGGCGAGGTAGGTCGGGTCGTTCTGCGTCACGAGGGTCAGCTTCAGGCCCGTGACGCCGGCCTCCTTGAGCAGCTGCTTCGCCTTGTCGACGTCGCCCGTGGCCTTCGTCTCGTACAGGTCGTAGTCCTGGCGACCGGCGATGCCCGGGGTGATGAGCGTCGAGGCGTACGAACCGGCGATCGCACCGCCGGCGGCGATCCGGAAGGACTTGCGGTCGACCGCGTACTGCAGCGCCTGGCGGACCTTGAGGTCCTTGAGGTCACCGCGCTGCGTGTTGATCGCCATGTAGCTGATCGGGCCGGCCTTCGACGTGGCCAGGCGTTCCTGAGCTGCCGGGTTGCTGCGCACCTGGTTGAGCTCGGCGGCACCCAGGTAGATGGCGCCGAACGAGTTCTTGGCGTCCCCGTTGTCCGCGATCAGCGTCTGCGTCGCCGTGGACTGGTCCTGGCTCTCCTTGAAGACGATCTTCGACGGGCCGGCGGTGCGGACCTCGTCGGTCTTCGCGCTCCAGTTCTCGTTGCGGACGAGCGTGACCTGCGAGCCCTGCGTGTTCGACTGCACCTGGTACGGACCGGACGCGACCGGCTTCAGGTCGTAGGCGCCGGTGTCCTTGCCGTCCCCCTCGGGCACCGGCGTGAAGGCCGGCATCGACGCGAGCCACGGCCAGTCGCCGTACGCGTCGTTCAGCTTGAAGACGATGGTCTTGTCGTTCGGGGTCTCGATGCTGTCGAGCGACTCGCCGTCGAACGGACCCTTGTAGTCGGCACCGCCCACCAGGAGCGACTTGTGGTAGCTCAGGCCACCGCTCAGCGTCGGCGCGAACGAGCGCTCGATGCCCCACTTGATGTCCTTCGTCGTGATCGGCGTGCCGTCCTGGAACTCGACGCCGTCCTTCAGCGTGTAGGTCCAGGTCTTGCCGTCGTCGCTCGAGACCCCGGTGTTGGTCGCCAGGTCGGGGACGACCTTCGCCGTCTTGCCCGGCTCGACGTCCCACGTGGTGAGCCGTCGGGCGACGAGGCCCAGCGACGTGATGCCGAGGCTCTGGCTGGTCGCGGGGTCGAGGTGGAACGAGGTCTGCGGCGTCAGGATGTTGAGCGTGCCGCCCTTCGCCGTGCCCTCGGCGCCGTCGTCGGACGAACCCCCACCCGAGCAGCCGGTCAGCACCAGGGCTGCTGCTGCGGCGACGGCCGCGGTGATCGTCAGGCGGTTGGGGCGTCTCATGACGGTGCTGCTCCTCGGGGAAGGGGGTCGCGATCGCGGTGGCGGTCGCTGCGGCGGCGGAACGGTTCACCCGCCGGGCGGCGTCCATCCTGACACCGCGACGGTGGCCCGTCCGAATCTCGCGCGCCTCGGACGACGCACGACGAAACATTGCAAGCGCCGCACGCCGTCCCGCTATTCCCGATGCGTTCGCACAGCGGTGCGTCAGCGGTCGAAGAGCCCACCGAGGAAGTCGTTGCCGAGGTTCGATGCCTGCTCGCCGAGACCGGACGCCTGCTCGCCGAAGCCCGCGGCCTGCTCGCCGAACCCGCCGAGGAACTGCTCGCCCTGACCGACGAGTCCCTCGACGCCACCACCGAGGTCACCGAGCCCGAGGTCGCCCATGCCCGAGGCGATGCCCTCGAAGTCCACGCCGAGGTCGGCGGCCCCTGCCAGGACCGGCCCGGCGGCGGCGCTCAGCACCGCTCCCCCGGCCACCGCGGCGGCGAGGCCACCGAACGCCATCGCGCCGGCGCCGACCGCTGCACCACCGGCGAAGGCGCCGCCACGGCCCCGGCCGGGACCCGACCGACCCGAGCCGCCGGAACCGCCGAGGACCCGTCGGACCAGACCCGGACGCGACATCTCACCGCGGGTCATCGCACGGGCCATGCCGCCCGCCGAGTCGTCGCGCAGGTGCTCGTGGGGCGGGAGCTCGGAGTTGAGGCGGTCGCGGACCTGCTGGCGCTGCGCGGGGGTGAGCCGCGCGAAGGCGTCGTGGTGGACCTGTTCGAGCTGCTCCGGCGACGAGGTGCGGAGCAGGTAGTCGTACTTCGCCAGGGCGACCTTGTCGGCGTCGGCCCCGTGCTGCGGCGTGCCAGCGTTCTGCTGCGGCTGGCCGTACTGCGCCGGCTGCGGCTGGCCGTACTGCTGCGACTGGCCGTACTGCTGCGGCTGCGGCTGGCCGTACTGCTGCGGCTGGCCGTACTGCTGCGGCTGCGGCTGCTGCTGGTTCCGGTCGTCGCCGGTCAGCTTGTCCGCGGCGCTGCGCACGATGCCGCGCCAGTCGGTCCCATCCTGCTGCGCTCCGCCGGGTGCGGTTCCCCCCTGCCCACGCTTCTGGAGCTGCTTGTCGATGGCCTTGGAGGCCATGCCGAGGATGCGGTTGAGGTTCGCCATGCCCCGACCTTTACGTCCTCACATGTGAGCGACCGGCACCGAGCCGGGGGTTCGCCAGGGCATCCGATGGGGATCCCCTGTGAGAACCGCCCTGCATTCGAGCGGACACATCCACGTGTCGCGAGCTTGCTCGTGACCGTGGTCAGGCTCCTGATCGACCTGTCCCGCAAGGACTCAGGACCCGGGCGCCCCGCATCGCAGCCGGTGGTGCGGGGCACCTGTCCATCGCGTCAGGACAGGATGCGCGCCAGGAACGCGTTGCGGAACCGCCCCGTGGGGTCGAGGTCCCGGGCGAGCGCGGCGAAGTCGGACAGCCGCGGGTACGCCTCGTGCAGCCGCTCGGCACTCGCGGCGGAGACCTTGCCCCAGTGCGGCCGCGGGTCGAACGGTGCCAGGACGTCCTCGATCCGGGCCACCGCCGCGGCCACGGCGGCGGGGTCGCGACGGAACGTGAAGTGCAGGCCGACCGACTGCCGTCCGGACGACGGCGCGAGCCAGGCGGTGTCGGCTGCGATGGTGCGGACCTCGGCGGCGATGAGGATCGGGGCGAACAGCGACGCCAGCGGTCGGAGCGACTCGAGGGCCGCAACGGCAGACGCCGCAGGGATCAGGTACTCCGCCTGGATCTCGGCCCCGGTCGACGGGGTGAACGAGGACCGGAAGTGCGGCAGTCGCTCGGACCACGGCCCCGGCACGCCGCCCTGCTCGGTGACCCCGGCAGGGTCGTTCTCGCCCGGGTGCACCGGACCCGAGGCCGCTCGGGCTCCCAGTGCCACGAGGTCGACGGTCGGTGCGGCCTCGTCGACGCGGTGCTTGGCCCAGACCTGCCGGGCACCGCGGTCGTCGAACGACGTGAACATCGACACCGAGTACGCGTCGGACATCACCTGGTCGAACTGCTCGGCGACGGCGTCCCACGGCAGGTCGAGGTGCACCGTCGTGGCGACCTGGAACGTCGGTTCGATCGCGAGCTCCACCGCGGTGACGACGCCGAGCGCGCCGATCCCCACCCGGTGGGCGTCGAGCAGCCCGTCCGGCGACGAGGCGTCGACGTGCGCGAGCTCACCGGAGGCGCGGACGACGTCGAGGCCGACCACCGCCTGCGCGAGCGACGGGTTCCGCACACCGGAGCCGTGCGTGCCCGTGGCGACGGCCCCGGCCGTGGAGATGTGCGGCAGGGACGCGAGGTTCCCGAGTGCCCAGCCACGGGCCTCCAGACCGGCCGCGACCTGGCTGTGCGTCATGCCGGCCGCGACCCGCACGACGCGACGCGACGCGTCGACCTCGAGTACGGGCGGCAGGTCCGACAGCGACACCTGGACGGCGTCGGTGTCGGCGATGGTGTTGAACGAGTGTCGCGAGCCGAGCGCCGTCAGGCGCGGCGTCGAGGCGACGAGCTGCTTGAGCTCGTCCACCGACGTCGGCCGGGCCAGCGCCGAGGCGCGGTAGGTGACGTTGCCCGCCCAGTTGGTGCGGGTGCGCTCGGCCGCGATCACGTCGTCCATCGTGGGTCCTGGCTCCTCTAGAAGCCGCGGTCGAGACGGTGCCACGTCTGCTGGAGACGCAGCTCGTCGCGGAACCCGCGTGCGGTGGTGTGCTCGTCGATGACCAGGAACTCGGTGCCGACCATGGTCGCGAAGTCCTCGACGACCTGCAGGCCGACCGCCGTCGTCATCACGGTGTGGTGGGCGGCGCCGGCGGTGAGCCAGGCCTCGGCGGCGACGGGGAACGACGGCCGGGGCTCCCAGACCGCGCGGCCGACGGGCAGCTTCGGCAGGGCCTCGGTCGGGGGCACGACGTCGACGACGTTGGCGGTGAGGCGGAAGCCGTCGCGGGTGTCGGACAGCGCGACGACGACGGCCTCGCCGGAGTCGGCGGTGAAGACCAGGCGGACCGGGTCGTCCTTGCCACCGATGCCGAGGGGGTGGATCTCGAGCGTCGGCTTCGTGGTCGTGAGCGTCGGCGAGACCTCGAGCATGTGCGCCCCGAGGATCTTCTCGGCGCCCGGGGTGAGGTCGTAGGTGTAGTCCTCCATCAGGGAGGCACCGCCGGGCAGGCCGGCACCGGCGACGTTCATCGCGCGGACCAGGACCGCCGTCTTCCAGTCACCCTCGGCACCGAAGCCGTAGCCGTCGGCCATCAGGCGCTGGACGGCCAGGCCCGGCAGCTGCTTGAGCGAGCCGAGGTCCTCGAAGTTCGTGGTGAACGCGGCGCTGCCGTTCTGCTGCAGGAGCGTCCGGAGGCCGATCTCGATCGCGGCGCCGTCGCGGAGCGCGGCGTGCCGTTCGCCGCCGGCGCTGCGGAGTGACGGGTCCACGTCGTAGTCGCGCTCGTACGTGGCCACGAGCGCGTCGACCGCTGCCGTGTCCGCTTCTGCGGCCTCCACCGCTGCCGCGAGCTCGTTGACGGCCCACGTGTTGACCTGCACGCCGAGCTCGATCTCGGCCTCGGTCTTGTCGCCCTCGGTGACGGCGACGTAGCGCATGTTGTCGCCGAAGCGGGTGAGCTTCAGCTCGCGGACAGCGGCGGCACCGGCGGCGGCACGGGTCCAGTTCGCGACGCGCTGCTGGACGCGGGGGTCCGAGACGTGGCCGACGGCCGTGGCGTGCCGGACGCCGAGGCGGGCCAGGGCGTAGCCGAACTCACGGTCGCCGTGCGCGGCCTGGTTGAGGTTCATGAAGTCGAAGTCGATGTCCGCCCAGGGCAGCGTGACGTTCGCCTGCGTGTGCAGGTGCAACAGCGGCTTGGTCAGCGCCTGCAGGCCGCCGATCCACATCTTGGCCGGGCTGAACGTGTGCATCCACGTGGTGACGCCGATGACCTTGTCGTCGGCGCTCGCCTCGATGAGCGCCCGGCGGATGCCGTCGGCGTCCTTGAGCACGGGCTTCCAGACGAGCTTCACCGGCAGGTGCCCGGCGAGTTCCGCGTGGACCGCCTTGCTCTGCTCCTCGACCTGGCGCAGGGTCTCCTCGCCGTAGAGCCCCTGGGAGCCGGTGAGGAACCAGACCTCGTAGCTGTCGAGCGTGGCCTGGGGGTCGACGGTGGTGTCCTGCGTCATCGCATGGCTCCTTCGGGGTTCTGTCCGTAGACGTTCTGGTAGCGATCGAAGAGTCGATCGATGTCGGCTTCGGGGATCGGCACCGCGTCGCCGAGCTGCCGCGAGATGTGGACGGTCCGTGCCACGTCCTCGCACATCACGGCCGCCTTGACGGCGTCCTTCGCGTCCTTGCCGATCGTGAAGACGCCGTGGTTCTGCATCAGGACCGCACGGCTGCGGTGGCCGCTCAGGGTGTCGACGATGCCGTGGCCGATCGAGTCGTCGCCGATGATCGCGAACGGGCCGACCGGGATGGGTCCGCCGAACTCGTCAGCCATCGCCGTGATCACGCAGGGGATCGCCTCGGCGCGGGCGGCCCAGGCGGTCGCGTAGGTCGAGTGGGTGTGCACGACGCCGCCGACCTCGGGCATGTTCCGGTACACGTAGGCGTGCGCGGCGGTGTCGCTGGACGGGCCGTGCTCGTTGCCCCAGCCTTCGGCCGGCACGCCGTCGAGGGTGCAGACGACCTGGTTCTCCGGCGTCAGGTCGTCGCTCGACACCCCGCTCGGCTTGATGACGAACAGGTCCGTCCCTGGCACGCGCTCGGAGACGTTGCCGCCGGTCCAGATCACGAGGCCGTAGCGGACGAGTTCGCCGTGCAGGCGCGCGACGCGCTCCCGCGTCGTCGCCACCGCCTGGCGTGTGGTCTCGTCGATCGCGTCCGTCATCGGGTCACTTCCTCTGTCTGGAGGCGCGGGTCGGCGCCGTCGGTCTGCTCGGTCGGTCCTGTGGTCGCGCCGGGGCGGGTCGCCGCCGCGGCGACGTCCTGCACGGGCAGTGCGGCCCGGTAGCGCTCCAGGTACGTCTGGAACCCCGCGACGTCCGCTGGCTCGGGTTCGGCCACGTGCACGGCGTCCCCGCCGAACACGGTGTCGGACAGGTAGTCGGCGAGCTGCTGGTCGGTGTGCTCGAGGTAGGCGGCGAGCACGGCGATCCCCCACGCGCCGCCTTCGCCCGCGGTCTCCTCGAGCGCGATCGGCACGCGCAACGCCGCCGCGAGGAGCCGCTGCGGGCTGCCGGGCGTGCGGAAGAGCCCGCCGTGCGCGGTCATCCGGTCCACCTGCACCTGTTCGCCGTGCAGGACGTCCATGCCGATGGCCAGGGTCGCGAAGGCGCCGTGCACCTCGGAGCGCACCAGGTTGCCGAGCGTGAAACGTGCGCCGGGGGTGCGGAGCAGCAGGGGCCGACCGTCCTCGACGTGGGTGACGGGTTCGCCGGCCAGGTAGTTGAAGGAGAGCAGGCCGCCGGCGTCCGAGTCGGTGTCGTCGGCGACGGCCTCGGCGAGCAGGGTGGCGTAGACGTCGTCGATGCCGATCGGCGTCGCGCCGGTCCGCTCGCTCGAGGCCTCGGCGAAGCGTCCGAACACCCGGGCCCAGCTCGCGATCTCGCTCGCGCCGTTGTTGCAGTGCACCATCGCCACGGCGTCGCCGGCTGGTGTGGTCACGACGTCGAGTTCCTCGTGCGCGGTGGTCAGCGGCTGCTCGAGCACGACCATCGCGAAGATGCTCGTGCCGACGCTGACGTTGCCGGTGCGCGGGGCGACGGCGTTCGTCGCGACCATGCCGGTTCCGGCGTCGCCCTCGGGCGGGCAGAGCGGTGCGCCGGGTTCGAGTGTGCCGGTCGGGTCGAGCCAGGCCGCGCCCTCGGGGGTCAACTCGCCGGCTTCGGCTCCGGCGACGAGGACCTCGGGCAGCAGGGACCGCAGGTCCGGTACGCCGATCAGGTCCTGCGCGGTGGCGAGCATGGCGTGGTCGAAGTCCTTCGCGCCGGGGTCGCCGGGGCCACTGTCGACGGGGCCGCCCTCGATCGGGAACATGCCGCTCGCGTCACCGACGCCCAGGACGTTCCGCCCGGTCAGGCGGCGGTGCACGTAGCCGGCCAGCGTCGTGACACCGGCGATCCCGGCCACGTGCGGCTCGTCGTCGAGGACCGCCTGGTACAGGTGCGCGATCGACCACCGCAGCGGGATGTTGAAGCCGAGCGCCTCGCTGAGCCGTTCGGCCGCGGGGCCCGTGGAGGTGTTGCGCCAGGTGCGGAACGGCACGAGCAGCTCGCCGGCGGCGTCGAACGCCAGGTAGCCGTGCATCATCGCGCTCACCCCCACGGCGCGGTACGTGGTCGGGGTGACTCCGTACTGCGCCTCGACGTCGGCCACCAGGGCGGCGTACGCGGCGCGGAGTCCGGTCTCGACGGCGCCGAGCGAGTAGGTCCAGCGACCGTCGACGTACTCGTTCTCCCACTCGTGGGAACCGGCCGCGATGGGCACGAGGTCCTCGTCCACCAGGCAGGCCTTGATGCGGGTGGAGCCGAGCTCGATCCCGAGTGTGGTGCGGCCGTCCACGATCCGCTGTCGGCGGTCGTCACCCATGCGTTCCTCCAGAACCTCGTCGTCCCCAGTGAGCGCTCACATCCTGGCACGTGAGCGCTCACTCACGCAACGCCGCGGCGCGCCGCCCGTCCGTCCCGCTCGTCCCGCTCGTCCGGTCGTCCGGTCGTCCGGTCGTCCCCCCGCCCGCCCCCCCCCCCCCCCC
>NZ_QKSJ01000014.1:0-88257 GCF_003234135.1 Curtobacterium sp. MCPF17_018
GGGTGGGGCCGGGCGGGAGGTCACAACACCCCGCTCAGTTCCGCCGAGCGGTCACGAATCGTCGACTCAGCCCGCTCCAGTCGACGCATCGTGACCGTTGGCCGGCGCAGGAGCGGGGAGTCGTGGCCGGCTCGTGCGTGCGGCTTGCGCGTGTCTGGGGTCGTCTCTCCCGCACAGGAGGCCCGGCTCACCTCGTTCTCCACAGGTTCCGACCGTGCGTGGTCGGCTCGGGTGCCCCGCAACGACCATGACGGCATGCCAGCTCCCCGTCGCCTCCCTGCTCCGTTCGACCGATCCACCTTCCGTGTGGCCGATGCAGTGGGGCACGGCATCGATCCGGAACGACTCCGACGCGCCGACCTGGCAGCCCCGGTCCACGGTGTGCGTGCCCCGATCGACTCGGTGGACTTCATCGACGCCGTCGCCCTGGTCATGCGTCCCGACCAGTTCTTCAGTCACACGACCGCCGCCGCGATCTGGGGTGCGCCACTGCCGCAGTCGGTGCGCTCGGTCGGGCCGGTGCACGTCTCGACCACGAGGGACGGTTGCCGGATGCGTCGGCCCGGCGTGGCCGCGCACCGCCTGGACCGGCCGAGGACCGTCGAACACCGCGGGTTCCTGGTCAGTGTCCCTGCACAGATGTGGTTCGAGTGCGCCGGCGTGCTCGCACGTGACGCGCTGGTCGCGATCGGGGACCACCTGGTCGGACCAGCCGGGCTGGCGACGGTGGACGACCTCCGTGCGTCGATCCGCCCCGGCACACGATTCGCGCTCGCTGCTCGGCGCGCGCTGGACCTCGTCCGGGCCGGGGCGGAGTCGCCGCAGGAGACCTGGCTCCGGCTGGCAGTGGTCGAAGCGGGGTTCCCGGAGCCGGAGCTGAACATCGACGTGCACGACGGTGCGGGGCGGTTCCTCGGCCGCGTCGACATGGCGTGGTCGGAGTTCGGCATCGCGTTGGAGTACGACGGCGATCACCACCGCGAGCGCGACACCTTTCGACACGATCAACGACGGGACAACGGGTTCGTGGTGAACGACTGGCTCGTGATCCACGCAACGGCATCGGACGCGCACCGACCCGCGGTGTTGTTCGAGCGACTCCGCCAGGCGTTCGAGGTCCGAGCGGTCGGAAGTCGTCGGCGGTCAGCGTGACGGCCGTGATCGCCACGCTGAAGATCTCGTCGCCGGGCGGTCATGACATGTCGTCGGCTGTGCGCCGGCCGGTCACGAACTGTCGGTCAGCGAGCTCGTGGACGACAGATCGTGACCACTCGGCGGCCTCGAACGGGGTGTTGTGACCGCCCGGGACGCCGCGGGGCGGGACGCCCTGGACGCCTTGGACGCCCTGGACGCCCTGGACGCCGCGGGACGCGACACCCGGGACGCCCTGGACGCCCGGGGCGCCGCGGGCCGTACGGCCCGCGCGGGTCAGGCGGAGAAGTCGCGGGGGAGCAGGGGGAGCCAGACGCGGAAGGTGGCGCCGCCGCCCTCGGTGTCGAAGACCTCGACGGAGCCGTGGTGCGCCGCGACGATGCCGGACACGATGGCGAGCCCGAGGCCCGAGCCGCCGGTGTCCCGGGCACGGGACGTGTCCGCACGCCAGAAGCGCTGGAAGATCTTCTCGCGCAGCTGCGGCGGGATGCCTTCACCGTGGTCGATCACGTCGAGGTGTGCCATGCCGCGCTCGTCGTCCACGCCGATGCCGATCTCGATCGGGTCGTCGTTCGCCGTGAACCGCATGGCGTTGCCCATCAGGTTCGTGACGATCTGGCGGATCTTGTTCTCTTCCGCCAGGACGATCGGCGGGCGCTTCGGGAGCACGACCGTGGGCAGCGGCGTGGTCTCGTCGGTCGGCGCGGCACCGGCGTCGATGTTCATGGCGCGGGTGCGACGGGCTCGGAGTCGGGCGATGGTCTGGCGTGAGAACGCGATCGGCCCGGTGGTGTTCGCCGAGGTGGGCGACACGGGCGGTGCTTCGCCGGAGTCCGGGGAGCCGATGGACGACGACGCCGACGGACGGACGGCCTGGGGCACGCTCTCACCGGTCAGGGAGTCCTCGACGAGGACCTGGATCTCGCGGTCGGGGTTGGAGGCCATCGTGTCGAGCGCCGAGTCACGTGCGATGGCGACGAGGTCCACCGGGCCGAGCTCGAGCGGCTTCGACTCGTCGATACGGGCGAGCTGCAGCAGGTCCTGCACGAGCAGGCCCATCCGCTGCGCTTCCTTCTCGATGCGCTCCATCGCCTGGGCGACGTCCTCTTCCTTGCGCAGGGCACCCATCCGGTACAGCTCGGCGTACCCGCGCAGGGACACCAGCGGCGTGCGGAGCTCGTGCGAGGCGTCCCCGACGAACCGACGCATCTGGGCGATGGTGCGCTCACGGTCCTCGAACGCGGAGTCGATCCGCTCGAGCATGACGTTGAGGGAGCGGTTGAGTCGGCCGACCTCGGTGTTCGGGGTGTCGGCTTCGAGGCGCTGGTTGAAGTCACCCGCGGCGAACCGGGCAGCGGTGTCCTCGACGTCGCGCAGCGGGTCGAAGGTCGCGGTGACGAGCAGACGGGTGAGCATGGCGCCGAGCAGGATGACCGAGGCACCGAACCCGAGGAAGATCGCGGTGAACTTGCCGATCGTCTCGTCGGTGCCGGCACTGGAGACGGCGATGAGCACGTAGCCGGTCTCGGTGGTGCCGTCGGACTGGTTCTGCAGGGACGCCGGGATGATCTGGGCGCGCCACTCGTGGTTGTGCTGGCTGTCGTAGAGCGAGATGCGCTGGTTCGACTGCGAGGCCTCGACCAGGGTGGCTTCACGGACGTCAGGTCGGCTCGACGCCTTCGTCTGGCAGATCCGGTCGCCGTCGGCGTCGTACGCGGCGACGTAGGCGCTCTGCGACACCACGACGGACAGCTTGCAGTACTGCTCGCCGTCACTGATGTTCTGGCCCTCGAGCTGCTCGGTCGTCTGCTTGACCGTGTTGTCGAGCTGCTGCATGAGGTAGGTGGACAGCACCGTCATCGTGCCGAGTCCGGCGACGAGCAATCCGAGCGCGACGAGGAGCACCGTGATCCCGGTGATCTTGGTGCGCAGGGAGATCCCGTCCCACCAGTGGTTCATTCGCGTGTGCATGCTGCCCCAACGATAGACAGCGGCCGCCCGGTGAAACCGGACGACCGCCGTGAAGTCGAGCCCCGCGGGGCTCCGGCCCTACGAAGCCTTGGACGCCTTCAGCATGTACCCGAAGCCGCGCTTGGTCTGGATGATCGGCTCGGCGGAGTACTGGTCGAGCTTGCGGCGCAGGTACGAGATGTAGCTCTCGACGATCCCAGCGTCGCCGTTGAAGTCGTACTCCCACACGTGGTCGAGGATCTGCGCCTTGGACAGCACGCGGTTCGGGTTGAGCATGAGGTAGCGGAGCAGCTTGAACTCGGTGGGCGAGAGCTCGATCTGCGCGTCGCCGATCGTGACCTCGTGGGTGTCCTGGTCCATCGTGAGCTCGCCGGCGCGGATGATCGCGTCTTCCTCGTCGTTCATGGTGCGACGGAGGATGGCCTTGATGCGGGCGACGATCTCGTCGAGCGAGAACGGCTTGGTGACGTAGTCGTCGCCGCCGACGGTGAGGCCGGTGATCTTGTCCTCGGTGTCGTCCTTCGCCGTCAGGAACAGGATCGGCGAGGTGTAGCCCGAGGAACGCAGGCGCTTGGTCACGCCGAAGCCGTTCATGTCGGGCAGCATCACGTCGAGGATGATGAGGTCCGGCTCTTCTTCCAGCACGGCGGAGATCGCCTGTGCCCCGTTGCCCACCGCACGCACGGCGAAGCCGGCGAAGCGCAACGAGGTCGTCAGGAGGTCGCGGATGTTCGGCTCGTCGTCGACGATCAGGATCTTGGGGCCATCGCTCATGGTCCTATCTTCTGACTGTTCCCTCGGGGTTTCCTGAGAGCGGTTCGTGCGTCAGCCCACGGGCGTCTGGACCTGATCGGCATCCAGGATCGTGTAGGAGTAGCCCTGCTCCGCCAGGAACCGCTGCCGGTTCTGCGCGAAGTCCTGGTCGACGGTGTCCCGGGCCACGAGCGTGTAGAACGACGCGGGCAGGCCGTCCTTGTTCGGGCGGAGGAGCCGGCCGAGTCGCTGCGCTTCTTCCTGCCGCGACCCGAACGAGCCGGAGACCTGGATGGCGACGGTCGCGTCGGGCAGGTCGATCGAGAAGTTCGCGACCTTCGAGACGACGAGCACGTCGACCTCGCCGGACCGGAACGCGTCGTACAGCCGCTCCCGTTCGTCGACCGGGGTCGCCCCCGTGATCTCCGCGGCGTCGAGCGACGCAGCCAGTTCGTCGAGCTGGTCGATGTACTGCCCGATCACCAGGATCTGCTCCCCGCGGTGCTTCTCGATGAGTTCCCGCACCACCGGGGTCTTGGCCGGGGACGTCGCGGCGAGCCGGTAGCGCTCGTCGTCGCTCGACGCCGCGTACTCCAGGCGGTCCTGGTGCGGCAGGTCGATGCGGACCTCGTAGCAGGAGGCCGGCGAGATGTAGCCCTGCGCCTCGATCTCCTTCCACGGGGCGTCGTACCGCTTCGGCCCGATGAGCGAGAAGACGTCGCCCTCGCGGCCGTCCTCGCGCACGAGCGTCGCCGTGAGGCCCAGGCGCCGGCGGGCCTGCAGGTCCGCGGTCAGCTTGAACACCGGCGCGGGCAGCAGGTGCACCTCGTCGTAGACGATGAGGCCCCAGTCGAGGGCATCGAGGAGCGACAGGTGCGTGTATTCGCCCTTCCGGCGGGCGGTGAGGATCTGGTAGGTCGCGATCGTGACCGGCCGGATCTCCTTGACGCTGCCCGAGTACTCGCCGATGTCCTCCGGCGTCAGGGTCGTGCGCTTGAGGAGCTCGGTGCGCCACTGCCGCGCCGAGACGGTGTTCGTCACGAGGATGAGCGTGGTCGCCTTGACGGTCGCCATCGCCCCGGCGCCGACGAGCGTCTTGCCCGCACCACAGGGCAGGACGACGACGCCGGAGCCCTGGGCGAAGAACGTGTCGACGGCCTGCTCCTGGTACGGCCGCATGTGCCACTCGGCCGTGTCCAGGTCGATCGGGTGCGGCTGGCCAGGGGTGTAGCCCGCCAGGTCCTCCGCCGGCCAGCCGAGCTTCACGAGCTCCTGCTTGATCTGCCCCCGCGCCCACGGCTGCAGCTCGACCTCGGTCGAGGACCGCATGTCACCGAGCAACGGCTTGATGCGCTTCGACCGGATGACCTCGGCCAGCACCGACGGGTCCTCGGCGGTGAGCAGCAGGAGCGGCAGCCGCTCGAGTTCCTCGGTGGGGGAGTTCGCGATCACGGGAGCGTCGGGCCGTTCCTCGCGACGGATGACGAGCCGTCCGTAGCGCGAGACCGTGTCGCGGATGTCGACCGTGACGCTCTGCGGCACGGGGAACTTCGCGAAGCGTTCCAGGGTGTCGATCATCGCCTCGGCGTCGTGGCCCGCGGCGCGCGCGTTCCAGAGTCCGAGGCGGGTGATCCGGTAGGTGTGCACGTGCTCGGGAGCGCGTTCGAGCTCGGCGAAGGCGGCGAGCTCGTGGCGTGCGTCCTCGGCGTCGGGGTGCGCGACCTCGAGGAGCACGGTGCGGTCGCTCTGCACGATCAGCGGTCCGTTCATGACCTGCCAGCCTAGCCGTCGGCACCTGCGCGCGGGTGACCGCGGCTCAGGCGTCGCTCTCGACCGACACGACGAGCGACAGCGGCAGGGTGCGTTCGACGTCGACGGCCGTGTCCCGCCCGCGGACGCGTCCTGCCGCGACCGAGGTCGGCACGATCGAGAACGGTCGCTCCGAGCCGTCCGGCATCCGGACGGTCACGCGGATCGGCGTGCGTCCGCGCACGGCCAGGTCGATCTGCCGACCGAGCCACTCCTGCTCCGGCTCCGCGTCGCCGCGCTGCGTCGTCAGGCGGAGCCGTTCGACGAGTGCGTGCGCCGACTGTTCCGGCGAGCGCCCGGTGGGGCTGCGCCGGCCGGGAGGCCCGTGGTGCGCCTCGGGGCGGGCTGCGGTCGTCAGGACGGCCGGGTAGCGCTGGTCCTCGAGTGCGGTGTGCACGACGTGCGGCGGGTAGCGCGTGGTCAGTGTCGTCAGGTCGGGCCGCTCCCACGCGAGCTGCCGGAGCTCGGCGTCCACCCCGACGAGGTCCAGCTGGTCGGCGGTGCCGCGGACCTCGGTCCCGACGCCGCCCGGCCCCCGGTCGACGACGATGCTGCCGTCGCGTCCGGCCACCTGGTCGATCAGGTAGGCGAGGGGCTGCGGGATCCCGGTGGCCGACAGCCGTCCGAGCAGGGACAGCAGGTCGTCGCGGGAGTGCCCGGCCCGGAACGCCGCGCGCAGGGTGTCCTCGGAGATGCGGTAGCGCGCCGCGAGCCCCGGTGCCTCGAGGACAGCGACGGTGCGCAGGGCGTCGTCGTCCACCGGCGCGAGCGGCCCCGGTGCGATGACGGTGAGGTCGTGCTGCAGGTAGACCCGCTCGACGGTGCCCGGCAGGTCGTCGGCGGCCTGCTCGGCGTCGCCGTCGAGGAGCGCCCGACCGGTGCTCGTGACGATGCCGTCGACCGCCAGGCCGAGCGACGCCGCGGTGCCGGCGACGTCGAGCAGCAGGGCGTCGAGCCAGCGGGACCCCGCCGGGTACGCCCAACGCCCGAGCGGCACGAGGTCGCGCAGGTCCCCGTCGGCCAGCTCGAGCACCTGGTGCACGGCGGGCGGGAGCGTGTCCGACCACGCGGCCACCAGCGACACCCAGCGCTCCGGCCAGCCGGCGAGCAACCAGGCGTGTCCGGCGTCGGTGACGATCCAGCGTCCGGTGTCGGGGTCGGCGAACCCGATGCCGTCGAGCAGCGCCAGGCGACCGGCGACGAGCTCGGCGTCGGTGCCGATGCGCTCGGCGAGGGTGCGGGCGAGCGGCATGCCGATACCGCCCTTGACGAGTTCGCGGACCGCGCCGGCGTCGACCGCCCGCAGCAGCTCGGCGAGCACGGTCATCGTGGCGAACGCCTGCTCCGCGCCGGTGGTGCGCGCACGCTCGAGCGCCGCGGCGTCGAGGGCGGGAGCAGCGGGGCGGACCTGCTCCGGGCCTCCAGGCTGCTCGTCGAGCGAGGTGAGGTCGGGGTGGGCGGCCACGCGTGCGGCGACCGCGTCGTCGACCGCGCCGTCCTCGTCGGTGAGGCCGAGTTCGATCGCGGGGCCGAGCGCGTCGACGGCACCGCCGTCCCGCAGCGCGAGGATCGTCGCGCGCGGCAGGTGCTCGACGGCGGCGTCCACGGCGTCGTCGCTGCGGAGCGCCTCGGCCAGGTCGAAGAAGTCGGTGATGCGCTGCGGGCCGGTCTCGGCGAGTGCAGCGGTGGGGAGTCGCCTCGCCGCGACGAGGCGCTCGAGCGCATCGTCCGGCATCGCCCGGAGTCGGGCGGCGAGATCGGCGGTGGTCGTCATCGTCCGGTGCCAGCGTCCGGGGCGGACGTCAGCGAGCCGTCCGGTTCGCTCGTGCGCGACGTGTCCAGGTGATGCCGAGGAGCGTGAAGACCAGCACCATGGCGATCGGGAAGCCGAACAGCGGGATCGCCATGACCACCGGCCACGGCATCGCACCCTGGGCGGCAGGCGCGGTGAGCCACATGATGATCATCGCGACGAAGCAGAGCAGGCCGAGGATGATGATCCCACCGATCATGAACGCCAGAGCGCGTTCGGTACGATTGAACGTCACCGGGGGTTCTGCGGAGTCCTGCGGGTTCCCGGTTGATCGGGTCGGCTTGGCCATCGACCCAGGATATCCGACGCACCACGGCCGTACCACGACCTCGAGGAGTCCACGCATGCCCACCGGCAAGGTCAAGTTCTACGACGACGACAAGGGCTTCGGCTTCATCACCGGAGACGACGGCGACCAGGTGTTCCTGCACGCGTCCTCGCTGCCCGACGGCGTCGTGACCGTCAAGGCCGGCACGCGGCTGGAGTACGGCGTCGTCCAGGGCAAGAAGGGGTCGCAGGCGTTGTCCGTGCGGCTGCTCGAGCCCCAGCCGTCGCTGTCGCGGATGACCCGTCGCTCCGCGGACGACATGGCCGTGATCGTCGAGGACCTGGTGAAGGAACTCGACCGGATCAGCGGAGACCTCCGCCACGGCCGCTACCCGAAGAACGGCGATCGCATCGCCGCCATCCTGCGGCACGTCGCAGACCAGTTGGAGGCGTGACCCCATGACCGAGTCCGAGACAGCAGGGGCCGAGACGGCTCCCGACGCGGCGTCCATCGACGCAGCGTCCATCGACGCAGCGTCCATCGACTACACCGACCTGGCGCGCGAGGCGTTGCTCGAGGTCACCCCGGAGTCGACCGTCGGCGCGCCCGTCGGCACGGTGGACGAAGGGGACGGCGTCGTGTCCGTCCTGTTCGCCAACCGGCTGCCCGGCTACCCCGGGTGGCGGTGGACCGTCAGCGTCGCCAAGGTCGGCGACGACGAGCCGACCGTGCTCGAGGTCGAGCTGATGCCAGGGGACGGCTCGCTCGTGGCGCCCGAGTGGGTGCCGTGGTCCGAGCGACTGGCCGAGTACCGGGCCGCGCAGGAGCACGAGGGTGCGGACGGTGCCGAGGACGCGTCGGACGAGGACTCCGACGACGAGGACTACGACGACGAGTCGGAAGACGACGAAGACGACGAAGACGACGAAGACGACGAAGACGACGACGAGTCGGACGACGAGGACTCGGACGAGGACGACGACTACGACGACTCGGATGACGACGAGGACGATGACGAGTCGGACGACGACGACGATGACGAGTTCGACGCCGACGAGGACGACCTCGACGAGTCGGACGACGACGACATCGAGGGTGTGGACGTCGATGCGCTCGCCGATGTGAGCGACACCGACACCGACACCGAGGACGAGGCCCCGCAACCGCCCCGTCGTCGCCGTGCCCGCCGCGTGCAGCCGTTCGAGCCGGACGCCGATCTCGAGGTCGACCAGCTCGACGCCGGCGAGGCCGACCCGGGCTTCCACCGCGCCTGACCCACCCGGACCGACGAACGGGCCCGGCACCACCGATCCGGTGGTGCCGGGCCCGTCCTCGTTCCGGCGGGTGTCCCCGACGTCAGCGCAGGGCGTCGATCGTGAAGTCGATCGCTCGCACGAGCTTCGCCACGTCGTCCGGGTCGATCGCGGTGAACGTCGCGACGCGCAGCTGGTTGCGGCCGAGCTTCCGGTACGGCTCGGTGTCGACGATGCCGTTCGCGCGCAGGGTCGCGGCCACGGCCTTGGCGTCGATCGAGTCGTCGAGGTCGATCGTGGCGACGACCTGGGAGCGAGCGGCGGGGTCGGTGACGAACGGGGTCGCCCAGTCGCTGGCCTCGGCCCAGTCGTAGATCGTCGACGACGAGGTCTTGGTTCGCAGGTCCGCCCACGCCAGGCCCCCGGACTCGTTCATCCACCGCACCTGCTCGTCGAGGAGCAGCAGTGTGGAGATCGCCGGGGTGTTCAGGGTCTGGTTCAGGCGCGAGTTGTCGACGGCGTTCTTGAGCGACAGGAACTCCGGGATGTACCGGTCGGAGGCGGCGATGCGCTCGATCCGCTCGATCGCGGCGGGGGAGAGCAGCGCGAGCCAGAGCCCGCCGTCCGAGGCGAAGTTCTTCTGCGGGGCGAAGTAGTAGACGTCGGTGGCGCTGACGTCGAACAGGGCACCACCGGCGGCGCTGGTCGCGTCGACGACGGTGAGGGCGCCGGCGTCACCGGTCGCGCGGACGACCGGGGCCATGACGCCGGTCGAGGTCTCGTTGTGCGGGTAGGCGTAGACGTCCACGCCCTCCACCGGCTCGAGTGCGGCGAGGGAGCCGCCCGGTGCCTCGACGACGTGCGGGGCCTCGAGCCACGGGGCCGCTGCGGCCTTGGCGAACTTCGACCCGAACTCGCCGAAGGACAGGTTCTCGGCACGGCGCTCGATGAGGCCGAACGCGGCGGCGTCCCAGAACGCGGTCGAGCCGCCGTTGCCGAGGACGACCTCGTAGCCCTCGGGGATCTGGAACAGGTCGGCGAGGCCGGAGCGGACGCTGCCGACCAGGTCCTTGACGGGCTTCTGGCGGTGCGAGGTGCCGAGGATCGTGGCGCCGCGCGTCACGAGGGACTCGAGCTGTGCGCCGCGGATCTTCGACGGTCCGCAGCCGAAGCGACCGTCGGTGGGGAGGAGTTCGGCCGGGATGACGATGTCTGCCATGCACCGATCCTAACGACGACGATCCGCCTGCCCGAGCCCGTGTACCGGCCGGACGGGGAGGGTTCGGCCCGCTCGTCCACCGCGTCGGATGACCCTTTCTCACGTGCGTCCGGGCGCCGGTCGGTGTTCGTCGGTGCGAACAAGTAGTGTGGTCGGCGCTGGGCCCAGACATGAGAGGCGGACCGTGACCGATCTCGTCGACACCACGGAGATGTACCTTCGCACCATCCTCGACCTCGAGGAAGAGGCGATCGTGCCGCTGCGCGCGCGCATCTCCGAGCGCCTCGGACACTCGGGCCCGACGGTCTCACAGACCATCGCCCGCATGGAGCGCGACGGCCTGGTCGTCGTCTCCGGCGACCGGCACCTGGAGCTCACCGACGAAGGTCGTTCCCGCGCCACCCACGTGATGCGCAAGCACCGTCTGGCCGAACGCCTGCTGGCCGACGTCATCGGGCTCGACTGGGCCTTCGTGCACGACGAGGCCTGCCGGTGGGAGCACGTCATGAGCGAGCAGGTCGAGGTCCGCCTGCTCGAGATGCTCGGCAACCCGACCGAGTCGCCCTACGGCAACCCGATCCCCGGACTGGCCGAGATCGGAGGCCCCGCGGCCGCCGGGTTCCTCGACGGCGTCCAGAACATCGTCGCCGCGACCGAGGGCACCGACGCCGTCACGACCGGGGTCGTCCGACGCCTGGGCGAGCCGGTGCAGTTCGAGCCGGAGCTCCTGCACCAGCTCCGCACCGCCGGGGTCATGCCCGGGCGCATGGCGAGCGTGCAGCGCGCGGGTGCCTACGTCGCGGTCCGCGTCGAGGGCGAGGACTCGGGCATCGAGCTGCCCATCGAGGTCGCGCAGCACGTCTACATCGAGCGGGACTGACCGTTCCTGGTCGTCCCTGAGAGTCTTTACCGTTTCGTTACCCACGGGGCGTTTGGTCTCGACACGGTAACGACGCCTCCGTACACTCGTCCGAGTCGCCGCGCTGCCCCTGAGCCGGAGACCCGTGGCAGGACGTCTCGAACCCGTCTCCTGCCTCGATCGGAAACGATGACGAACGGATGGGGTTGCACATCGCCGGACACCCACGGCGGCGTGATGACGAGACGTTGGAGACCCACCTCTTGACGCAGACCGGTACCGCCGCGGACGACCAGACGCCCGCGAACCCGACGAACACCGAGAACGCCACCACCGCCCCGCTCACCCGGCGGGCCGTGCGCGAGACCGAGGGCCGCCCGGTCCGCAAGGTCGTGCCGGTGCGCTCCGCCCCGCTGCCCGGTGGTCGTCGTGCCGCGCAGGCCGCGGCCGCAGCGAACACCGCCAAGGCCAGCTCGTCGTCGCGCAAGCGCAAGTTCCTCGCGCCGGTCGTCCTCACCGTGGCCGCCGGCATGTTCGGAACCGTCGCGGTCGCCCCGGCCTTCGCCGCGACGACCTCCACCAACTCGACCGCCGTCGCCGACGCCCAGCGGCAGGCCCGTGCCACGCAGAGCCAGGAGCTGTCGGTCTCCGACGCCGTGGCGCTGGCCGACACGAGCCGTGACGGCTACGGCGCGACCTCCACCGCGACGCTCGACGCCGAGAAGGCCGCCAAGCAGGCCGCCGCTGACCAGGCCGCCGCAGCGAAGGAAGTCGCCGAGCAGTCCGAGCAGACCCAGACCGCCCGCGCCGCGACCGCGAAGCAGTACTCCTCGTACACCGGGCCCACCGCCGCCGAGTACGCGGCCAGCTCGTCCGCCGCCGACACCCCGTTCTCGCTGCCGGCCGTGGTCGCCACCGCCAAGCAGTACATCGGCACCCCGTACGTCTTCGGTGGCGCGGACCCGTCGGGCTTCGACTGCTCGGGCTACATCATGTTCGTGTACGCCCAGTACGGCATCAACCTCGCGCACTCGGTGCCGCTGCAGGACCAGGCCGGCGCCACGATCCCCGAGTCCGAGGCGCAGCCCGGTGACGTCGTCATCTTCAACAACGAGGCGCACGACGGCTTCTACATGGGGAACGGCATGATCATGGACGCCCCGAAGCCCGGTGGCTCCGTGCAGATCCGTCCGATCTGGACCAGCGACTACCACATCGTCCGATTCGGCATCTGACGACCACTGCCCTTCCGGCGTGTGAACTTCACCGGAACCGGCCCGCGCACCCTCGTGCCGGGCCGGTTTCTGGGTTAACCTGACGCTGCACCGGTCCGCACCGGCGCGAACAGGAGACCCTCATGTCGATGTTCCGCACGACCCGCACCATGGGTCGGCGCGCGCGCGTCGACATATGGTCGAGCACAGCCTGCGGGCACGAGCACGCCCCTGCATGACGAGAGCACTGCCCATCCGGGTGGTGCTCTTCGTGGTTCCAGGGGTGTGAACAGGTCGTCCTCACCCGTTCGCGTCGTCGGTCCGACGCACCCGCAGCGCCTGGAAGCCGTCCAGGCACGTCGGAAGGGAACCCATGCGCACTCTCGTCCTCAACGCCGGTTACGAGCCCCTCGCGGTGATCTCGTTCCGACGAGCCCTCGTGCTGGTCATGAACCAGAAGGCCGCCATCGTCGCCGCCGACGTCGAACACCCGGTCACCGGGTCGACGTCGAGCTACGACCGTCCGTCCGTCATCATCCTCACCCGCTACGTGCGCATCCCGCACTCCAGGCTCGTGCCGGTGTCCCGTCGCGGCGTGCTGCGTCGGGACGGCAACCACTGTGCCTACTGCGGCCGGCACGCCACCACCATCGACCACGTGCAGCCGCGGTCGCGCGGTGGGCAGGACTCCTGGGAGAACCTCGTCGCCTGCTGCCTGGCCTGCAACAACACCAAGGGCGACCGCACCCCGCAGGAGATGGGGTGGCGCCTCCGGTTCCCGCCGAAGGTGCCGCACGGATCCTCGTGGGTCGTGCGCGGCATCGAGCGTCCGCAGGCGGAGTGGGACGAGTACCTCGTGGCCGCGTAGCGGCCGCCGCCGCGTTTCGTGTGCAGCAATGGTCGGGCCGATCAGGCCGACCCGACCGTTGCTCCACACCATGTGACGGACTGGAGGCCCGTGGTGACGCCGCCACGGGCCTCCAGTCCGCCTGTCGGTGGTGCTGACTAGCGTCGCCGGCATGGGCGAGACACCGCACATCGACGACGCGACCATCGACGACCTGCGCGCTCGGCTGCGTGCCACGCGCTGGCCGGACGCGCCCGCCGGGATCGGCTGGTCGCTCGGCGTGGACCTCGACGTCCTGCGCCCGCTCGTCGAGTACTGGGCCGACGGGTTCGACTTCGACGCGCACCGTGCCGAGCTCGCCGCGCTGCCCTCGCGCCGTGTCGTCGTCGACGGCATCGGCATCCACGTCCTGCACGCCCGCGCCCCGCGGCCCGATGCCCTGCCGGTCCTGCTCGCGCACGGCTGGCCGGACTCCGGGTGGCGGTACCGCAAGGTGCTGCCGATGCTCGTCGACGCCGGGTACGACGTCGTCGTGCCGGACATGCCGGGCTACGGCTTCTCGGATGCACCGCCGCAGGTGCTCGACGCCCGGCGGGTGGCCGACATGTGGGCGACGCTGATGACGGACCTCGGGTACGAGCGGTTCGCGGTGTCCGGTGGCGACATCGGCACGCACGTCGCCCGCTACCTGGCGCTCGACCACCCGGACCGGGTCGTCGCCGTGCACCGCATCGACGGCGGGCTCGCCTGGCCGGGGCTGGATGCGTCGACGTTGTCCGCGGCCGAGCGGGAGTTCGTCGCCGCGACCGATCGATGGCGCACCGCCGAGGGTGCCTACGCGATGCTGCACCGGACGAAGCCGCAGACCGCGGCCGTCGGGCTGAACGACTCACCCGCGGGGCTCGCCGCCTGGATCGTCGAGAAGCTCCGGGCGTGGAGCGACTGCGACGGGGACCTGTGGTCGGTCTACACGCGCGATGAGGTCCCCGCGCTGCTGACCGAGTACTGGGCGACCGCCACGATCGGGTCGGCGATGCGGATGTACCACGCGAACGCGGCGATCCCGGCAGAGCAGCTGGAACGACGGGTCGAGGTGCCGTCCGGGTTCTCGATCTTCCCCGGCGACATCGTGCCGGCGCCGCGGGAGTGGCTCGAGCGCACCACGAACCTCGTGTTCCACCACGAACTCGACCGCGGTGGGCACTTCGCGCCGTTCGAGCAGCCCGACCTGTTCGTCGACGAACTGCACGCGTTCCTGGGGCCCTTCCGCCGCTAGAGTGGACGGGCCAGCCTCTGTAGCTCAATGGAAGAGCAGTTCCGTCCTAAGGAAACGGTTGGGGGTTCGAGTCCCTCCAGGGGCACCAGCAGGATTCCAGTGTCTCGGGTCGTTCGTGGTCGGGCAGGTCCCGAGCAGCGGCCAGCATGGTGGCGAAGACCGAGAGTCGCTGCGATTCGTCCGGACGTCGAAGGCTTCGGTGGTCACCTCGTTCCCTTCCTCGGTCGCAGGAGTCTCCGCGCCGTGGTGCATCATCCAACCGGCTGGGCCGGCGGGTCCTCCGGCATGGGGTGTTCCGCCTGCCAGAGCGCGTCGACCTGGCCAAACTCCCGCGGGTAGCACTGGGTGTCGAACACCTCGAGGCCCTCGGCCGGCGTCGAGTACAGGTACCAGGGGCCCGTGCCCACCGGTCGGCTCGTCCAGGACCCGTTCGCGAACCACGAGAGCGGGACGTCGTCCATCGGGTGTCCCGCCTGCGTGAGACAAGCCTCGAGCCGGTTGAAGGCCGCGCGGTACTCGTCGAGGGTGATCAGGTCGTCCCGGAGCTCGGCTCGCTGCTGGGCAGAGGGTTCTGCGATCGGCGCAGACTCGACCCACGAGGCCCAGACGGCGTAGCGGGCGGAGCCGCCGCCCGTCACGCTGATGGTCGCTGCCGAGTGTCCGGAACCGGTCGCGGGGGACAAGCTCCAATGCTCACCGGTCGTGCCGGGGGTGCAGCGGGTGGGCCCGTCGATGGTCGTCCCGTCGACGGCCACGGTGAAGGTCCCTGGGTCGAGGCACTTCCACGTGAGCGTCACACGGTCGGCGCCCGCGGGGCGGGCACCGAGCGAGAACGAGCCGTCGCCCTGTGTGACCGCGAAGGCCGGAGTCCCGAGGATCGTGGCGTGGTTGGCATCCTCGACCATGTAGCGCGTCGAGGTCGCAAGGGCGCTCTCCAGTGGGGTGTCCAGGTCGTTCGACGGGAGGGCAGCCGCGGTGATCCCGCCCGTGACGGCCGATCCCGCCAGGAACGCCGCCGCGATCGTGAGGACCGTGCCCCGGGTCGGTCGGCGACGTCGACGGAGCGGCGCTCCGGTGGCGCTGGTCGCGTCGACCTCTGCGACGAGTGCGTCGCGCATCGCTGCGAGACGAGGGGAGATCTGGTCGTGGTTCACAGTGTGCCTCCGAGGGGTTCCGCTGTCGCCGAGTACTGCTTGTGGAGCCGCGCCTTCGCACGGTGGAGCCGGGACTTGACGGTGCCGGGTGGGACGCCGAGGACGGTCGCGGCCTCACGCTCGCTCAACCCCTCGAGCACGTAGAGGGACAGGACCCGCTGGTCCGCGATCGGGAGACCACGGAGCGCGGTCACCGCCTCTGCGTCGGTGAAGGAGTCCGCTGGGTCGGGTGCCGGACCGTCGACCGGGAACCTGCCGAGGAACGAACGGTGGCGCCGAGACGACCGCGTCAGGTTGTGCGCCGTGTTGGTCGCCGTGACGAGGAGCCACGGCAGCATCGAGTCGTCGACGAAACGGACGCGGTCCCGCTTCCGCCAGGCTTCGAGGAACACCACGGCGACCACGTCGTCGGCGTCGTCCGGAGTCGGGACGAGCGCTCGGACGTGACGACGCAGTCGCGCCGCGTGCCGGTCGAAGAGGCGACCGACGGCACGGCCGTCCCCGGCGACGCCCAGGGCCCAGTCGGACCGGTCCCCCGTGATCTGGTTCATGCCCTGTATTGTCCGGTCGCCCAGGATCGGTTCCGGTTCTGTGCGGCAAGTTCTCCACAACCGTCGCCCCGGACGGTAGTGGAGCCTGCTGGCCCCGTACGATTGACCCCGTGTCCAAGGTCCTGAGCAGTCTCCCCGTCGGCGAACGAGTCGGCATCGCGTTCTCAGGGGGTCTCGACACCTCCTGCGCCGTTGCCTGGATGCGCGAGAAGGGAGCGATCCCCTGCACGTACACGGCCGACATCGGCCAGTACGACGAGCCGGACATCGACGCCGTCCCGAGCCGCGCCCACGAGTACGGCGCGGAGATCGCCCGACTGGTCGACGCGAAGAGCGCCCTGGTCGAAGAGGGCCTGGTCGCGCTGCAGACCGGTGCGTTCCACATCCGCTCCGGCGGCAAGACGTACTTCAACACGACGCCGCTCGGCCGCGCGGTGACGGGCACGATGCTCGTCCGCGCCATGAAGGAAGACGGGGTCGACATCTGGGGCGACGGCTCCACCTACAAGGGCAACGACATCGAGCGGTTCTACCGCTACGGCCTCATGGCCAACCCGCGCCTGCGCGTCTACAAGCCGTGGCTCGATTCCGAGTTCGTCGAGGAGCTCGGTGGCCGCAAGGAGATGAGCGAGTGGCTCGTCGCCCGCGGGTTCCCGTACCGCGACTCCACCGAGAAGGCGTACTCGACCGACGCGAACATCTGGGGTGCGACGCACGAGGCGAAGAGCCTCGAAGAGCTGTCGAGCGGCCTGGACATCGTCGAGCCCATCATGGGCGTCGCCGCCTGGCGTGACGACGTCGAGGTCGCGACCGAGATCGTCAGCGTCCGGTTCGAGGCCGGTCGCCCCGTCGCGATCAACGGCGTCGAGTACACGGACGCGGTCGCCCTGGTCTACGAGGCGAACGCCATCGGTGGCCGGCACGGCCTGGGTGCCTCCGACCAGATCGAGAACCGCATCATCGAGGCGAAGAGCCGCGGCATCTACGAGGCTCCGGGCATGGCGCTGTTGCACATCGCCTACGAGCGCCTGCTCAACGCGATCCACAACGAGGACACGGTCGCCTCGTACCACAACGAGGGTCGCCGTCTCGGTCGTCTGATGTACGAGGGCCGCTGGCTCGACCCGCAGTCCCTCATGCTCCGCGAGTCGCTGCAGCGCTGGGTCGCCTCCGCCGTCACCGGCGAGGTCACGCTGCGCCTGCGTCGCGGGGACGACTACACGATCCTCGACACCACGGGCCCCGCGCTGTCGTACCACCCGGACAAGCTGTCGATGGAGCGCGTCGGCGACGCCGCCTTCGGCCCGGACGACCGCATCGGCCAGCTCACCATGCGCAACCTCGACATCGCGGACTCCCGTTCGCGGCTCGAGCAGTACGCCGCCGCCGGCCTCATCGGTGGCGCGACGGCCGAGCTCGTCGGCGAGCTCGAGGCGGGCGAGGCCGAGGAGATCCTCGGCGGCGCGATCGTCGCCTCCGACGCCGAGGACGCGATGGGTCGTCGCACGGACCTCGCCTCCGAGGGCGCGGCCTTCGACTCCGGCACCGACTGATCGAGCGGACCCGCGCCCTGGGCGCGCCCCCCTAATGACGGGAGGCCCGGTGCCAGCTGGCACCGGGCCTCCCGTCCGTCGTCCGCGGTCGGCCGGTCGGCCGGTCGGCCGAGAAGCGCACTGCGTTCGACGCGACGCCTCCCAACACCTAGCGTGGAGGTACCGGGTCAATCATCAGGGACTCGTCGTCACGATGCTCCTCACGATCTGTGAGGTCTGGCACAGCGGGTCGACCCGGGCGGATCCGAGATGCGCATCATCTCGAACGAAGGGCTGGTCGTCATGACCGCCACCATCCAGAACGCCTGGCACCGCCACGGCCTCCGTTCCCCCGAAGACCTCGCCGCCCTCGTTGCCGAACGGCTCGAAGGAACCGGCCACCAGCTCGTCAGCTTCAGCGAAGCGCGCTACGAGCCCACCTACGCGGACTTCCTCGGCGAGCAGCTCTGACCCCCAGCGGGCTGCCGCTCGACCGTCGGTAGAGTCTGCGCATGCGCACAGCCCGAACCGCCGCGGCGGCACTGGCGATCGTCGTGGCGGGACTGCTGACGCTCGTCGGCGTCCAGCCCGCGTCGGCCCACTCGGCCCTGACCAGCAGTACCCCGGCTGACGGGGCGGTCGTCACGGGACCGCTCGAGTCCGTCGACCTGACCTTCTCCGAGGCGCCGCTCGCCGGCCTCGACGCCGGACTCCGGATCCAGGTGACGGACGCCTCCGGCGCCGACGTCGCCACGGGAGACGTGACGGTCTCCGGGACGACCATGCGCCGCGCGGTCGACCTCGACCGGGGCAGCTACACGGTGCTCTGGCGGTACGTGTCGCCGGACGGCCACCCGATCGAGGGCAGGCTCGCGTTCGAGTACCGGGCCGCTGCGCCGGTGTCCACCCCGAGCGCGAGTGCCACCCCGACCCCGACGGCGGCGAGCGGTGCGCCGACGCCGAGTGCCACCGCGACGGCCACCGGAGCTTCGGACGGTGCTCCGTCGACGCCGCCGGGCATCGCGCCGGGCGTGTGGATCGGCCTCGGCGCCGGAGCCGTCCTGGTGGCCGGTGCGGTCGTCGTGCTGCTGCTGCGGCGCGGTCGCAGCGCGTAGCGCGCGCGGGCCGCGCACTTCGTGAGCAGAAGAGGTCGGGTCGCACGCGCGCGCCCGACCGTTCCTGCTCACGAAGCGCACGCGGCGCACGTCACGCGACCACGCAACGGACGGGAGGCCCGGTGCCGGACCGCACCGGGCCTCCCGTCCGCACGCGGTGCGTGACGCCGGGGGCGACGCGCCTCACGCCACGGGGGCGGCCTCCAGCGCGGCGTCGGCGCGTGCCGCGCTGCCCTCGGCCAGGCCTCGGGCGATGCGGCCCCGCGTCGCCAGCCAGAGGACGACGGCGGCGACGAACACGATGCCCTCGGTGACGGTGAGTGCCCAGATGATCCCGGCGAGCCCGAACCACACGTTGCCGGCGATCACGATCGGGATGAACAGCACGCCCTGCGCCATCGACAGCACCATCGCGGGCATGACCATCCCGGTCGCCTGGAACAGCGAGGTGAGCAGTCCCGTGAACCCGTTGACGACGGCGGCGACGAGCTGTGCCGTCAGGATCGTCATGCCGATCGCGAGCACCGAGTGGTCACCGGAGAAGATGGTGAAGACCTGCTCGCGGAACACGAACACGGTGCCGGAGAAGACGAGCACGATGCCGCCGACGGTGAGGGCCGCGGCGCGCAGGCCGGAGCGGAGTCGATCGGCGTCACCCGCGCCGAACGCGTAGGCCAGCAGCGGCAGCACGCCGATGGTCACGCCCATCACCAGGAACTCCGGCACCTGGGCGATGCGGACCGCGACGCCCATCGCTGCCAGCGGGTCGTCACCGTAGGCGGCGGCGAGGTTGTTGAGGACGAGTGTCGTGACGATGAGGAACGCGGACTGCAGCAGCTCGCCGACGCCGATGCCGAACACGGGCTTCAGGACGTCCGCACGCAGGGTGAACCACTTCGGCGCGAAGCTGACGTTCTCGCTGTTCCGCTGCAGCCAGGTCACCCAGTAGGCGATCGAGACCACGTTGGCCAGGCCCACCGCGAGTGCTGCGCCGCCGACACCCCAGTGCAGCCCCAGGATGAACAGGACGTCGAACACCAGGTTGCCGACCGTGGACAGGACCAGGCCGATCATCGCCTGCCTCGCGGCGCCCTCGGAGCGGACGATCTGCTCGAGCGCGAAGGACGCGGCGAGGACGGGGACGAACGCGAGCATCACGGCGATGTACTCGCTCGTGGCGGGGACCGCTGCCGCGTCGGCACCGAGGACGGCGACCAGCGGGCGGAGCAGCAGGAGTCCGACGACGCCGAGCACGGCTCCGGTCACGACCGCGCCCCACAGTGCGAACGAGGCGACGTGCTTGATGTCCCGCGCCTTGTCGGGGTCGTGTTCCGATGCTCCGAGCAACCGGGACATCAACGCGCTGCCGCCGACGCCGTACACCCCGCCCACGGCCATCACGAGGCCGAGCAGTGGCGTGCCGAAGGTGATCGCGGCGAGCAGGGACGTGTCGTGCTGGGCGCCGATGAAGCCCGCGTTGATGACGTTGTACAGGGCGCTGACGACCATCGCGGCGGCCATCGGCACGCACAGGTACACCAGGGCTCGGGCGATCGGGGCAGCGGAGAGGTACCAGCGGTTCGTCGCCGCAGCGGTGGTGGTGGAGGACATGACGGTTCCCTTCCGGGCATGACGGTGGGCGCGCCGACGGACGCCGGCACGGCAGGGGGAGCACGCGACCGATGGCGTTGCGGGGTCGCGGGGTCGCGAGGTCGCGAGAGAGCAGGATCGCGGGGTCGCGAGGGCGCGCCGGCGGATCCGGCTGGGAGGCGCGTGGTGCGTGAGCGGGTCGGGCGGTGGCGCGGGTGGTGCGCTGGCACGGGTGGTGCGGGTGGTGCGCTGGTGCGGTGGTGCGGTGGTGCGGCGGTGCGGCTAGCGGGTCGGCGGCGTGAGTTCCGCGGTCACCTTCTGCAGCAGTCGCCGCAGGGTGGCGCGTTCGTCCGCGTCGAGCGGTGCGAGCAGGGAGTCGTCGAGGGCGACCATCGCGTCGGTGAACCCGGCGATGAGGTCGATGCCGGCCTGGGTGGCGTGCACCGTCTTCGTCCGCCCGTTCGTGGCGTCCGGTCGTCGTTCGATCAGGCCACGCCGCTCGAGCCCCTGCAGGAGACTCGAGACGCTGGCCGCGCTGGTGCGGGTGACCTCGGCGATGTCCCGTTGGATGGCGCCGGGGTGTTCCTGCAGGTACCCGAGCACGAACGACTGCTCGTGGGTGAGGTCGCGCTCGCGGACCCACTCCTCGGCGCCCTTGCGCTGTGCCCATCCGATCCACCGCATGAGCTGGAGCGGTGTCGTGAAGTCCGGTGCCTGCATGATCAGGACTCTAACTGTTAGCCATCGAACTGTCAACGGATCCGGTCCGAGCAGTGACCCCACAACGGGGGCATCGAGTGCCGCGCGGGTCCTGGTAACTTGCACAGGAAGCGGCCTCACCAGCCGCCTTCGGCCCGTTCGGCGGGCCCACACATCCCTCGGCTCACCACCGGGGGCGGATCAGCGGCGGACCCCGTCGGAGGAGGAGGCACCGTGCCACACCACGGACGACCCACCGCGATCCCGGCGCGACGAGTTCGTCGTGCCTGACCAGGACGGGCGTCGGCGGGTACCGGCGTCCGCCTCACCGGGTCCGCGACACGTTCGGGTCGTCGCGGATCCCCGGGGCGGTGGTGATCGAGTCACCGCCGCCCCGGGACCTCGCGGTCGATCCGATCGGCGTCTTCGGGAACCTGCCGGTCCACGGAGCCGGATCGGCGTGATACTGGGGTGGTGCGTGAACTCCAAGCCGCCATCGCAGCGGACCTCAACGTCCAGCCGACCATCGACCCGGAGCAGGAGGTCGCCCGTCGTGTCGGGTTCCTGCGCGACTACCTGCTGACGACCGGGGCGAAGGGGTACCTCCTCGCCATCAGCGGCGGGCAGGACTCCACCCTGGCCGGCCGCCTGACCCAGCTCGCGGTCGAGTCGCTCCGCGCCGAGGGTCACCCGGCGGAGTTCACGACCGTCCGCATGCCCTACCGGGTGCAGGCCGACGAGGACGACGCCCAGCTCGCCCTGCAGTTCATCGCGGCCGACCCGGGCATCACCGTGAACATCGAGCACGGGGTCGACGGGGTCATGGAGGACACCGCGGCCTCGGGTGTCGAGCTGAGCGACTTCGTGAAGGGCAACGTCAAGGCGCGCATGCGCATGGTCGCCCAGTACGCGGTCGCCGGGCAGCGCGGCCTGCTGGTGGTCGGCACGGACCACGCGGCCGAGGCCGTCACGGGCTTCTTCACCAAGTACGGCGACGGCGGCGTCGACCTCACCCCGCTCACCGGGCTGTCGAAGAGCCAGGGGCGGCAGCTGCTCGAGCACCTCGGCGCACCGGCCCGCCTGTACGAGAAGGCACCCACCGCCGACCTGCTCGACGAGCTGCCCGGGCAGACCGACGAGGCGAACCTCGGGCTCACCTACGCCGAGATCGACGCCTACCTGCAGGGACACGACGTGCCGGTCGAGGTCGCCGAGGCCATCGAGTCGCGCTACCGCGCGACGGAGCACAAGCGTCAGGTGCCGGCGACGCCCTTCGACGAGTGGTGGCGTGCGGGCGCGTAGTCGCTGACGCAACCCCGGTCCGGAGGCTCGGTGCAGGTGATCCTGCACCGAGCCTCCGGTCTGTTGTCCCCATCTCTCCACCTCGCGCTCCGGCTGTCCGCATGCGCTCCTAGGATGGGAGCCAACGGAACAACAGATGCGGAATCCAGGCTGCCGCCTGGTCCGGAGGGGGAGTCATGGAAGTCCTGTTCGCGCTCGGAGCCGTCCCGCTGGTCATCGTGGGGATCATCGTCCTCGCCGTGATCGCGCTGATCTACGCGAAGGTCGTGTACCGCAACGCCGGTGCCGACGAAGCGCTCATCATCACCGGCAAGCGCTCCCGCAAGGTCAAGAACGCCGATGGCACCGAGACCGTCGAGTCCGGCATCAAGGTCGTGCTCGGCGCCGGCGTGCTCGTCCGCCCCTTCTTCGAGAAGGTCGCGAAGCTGTCGCTCAGCTCGCGTGCGATCGACATCAACGTCAACGCGCAGGACTCCCGCGGTGTCACCATCGACGTCGAGGCCGTCGCGCTCGTCAAGGTCGGCGAGACCGACGCCTCGATCCGGGCGGCCGCGCAGCGGTTCCTCGGGCAGGAGAAGAAGATCGACGACTTCGCGCGCGAGGTCCTGTCCGGTTCGCTCCGCGCCTCGATCGGTGCGACCGACGTGTCGACCATCATCCGCAAGCGCGACCAGCTCACCGTCGCCGTGCTCGACGTCGCGAAGGACGCCCTGCACAGTCAGGGGCTCGACGTCGACTCGTTCGAGATCAAGGGCATCTCGGACCGCAACGAGTACATCAGCGACCTGGGCCGTGCCGAGCGTGCACGCGTGCGACTCGAGGCCGAGAACGCCGAGGCCCAGGCCGACCGTGAAGCGCGAGAAGCCCGCGCGACCGCCGACCAGGCGATCGCCGAGGCCGAGAATACCCTGGCCATCCGTCGTGCGGCGCTGCAGCTCGACGCCGACCGCGCTTCCGCCGAAGCCGCTGCCGCCGGGCCGCTCGCCCAGGCCCGTGCGGCGCAGGGCGTCGTCGAGCAGGAGCAGATCACCGCGCAGAAGCGTGCCGAGCTGCGCCGTGCCGAGCTCGAGTCCGAGGTCTCCGCCGTCGCCGAGGCCCAGGCGCGCAAGACGCGCGTCGAGGCCGAAGCCGCTGCTGGAGCCCAGGTCGAGACCGCACGCGCCCAGGCCGAGGCCCGCCGGATCTCCGCAGAGGCCGTCGCGGCCGAGGCGAAGGCCGAGGCGGACGCCCGCAAGCTCGCCGCCGACGCCTCACGCGCCGAGGGTGAAGCTGCCGCCGACGCGATCCGTGCGAAGGGTCAGGCCGAGGCCGACGCGACCAAGGCGCAGGCCGACGCGCTCGCGCAGCACTCCGAGGCCGTCCTCCGGGTCAAGGCGATCGAGACGCTGCCGAGCATCGCCCGCGAACTCGCCGCACCGATGAGCAACATCGACACGCTCACCGTGGTGTCCTCCGACGGCGCCGGTGCGCTGTCGAAGAGTGTCGTCAGTCAGTTCAGCGAGGTCGATGCGTTGCTCGGTGCCACCGCCGGGTTCACGCTGAGCGACATCGTGAAGAGCACCACGACAGGGCAGGCCGCTGCCCGCGCCGTCGTGCGCGAGCAGCCGGTGCCCCAGGTCGAGCCGGCCGAGTAACCGAGCGGGTGCCTGCAGCGGGCGCGACGGGGGATCAGCCCTCGTCGCGCCCGTTCTCGTTCTGCGGGTCGCGCTGTTGTGCGCCGGCGTCCTCACGCTCGTCCGCGAGCCGCTGCTGCCAGACGACACTGCGGGCCGCGCCCGAGAGCACGTCGTCGACGCTGCGACCGCTCTGGGCGGCGAGGGCGCCGCTGAGCCCGGCGGTCAGCGTGCCGCCGGCCGACGCGAGTCGCTCGACGACCTCCTCCTGCCGCGGGGTCAGTGGTTCGTCGACCAGTTCGTCGATCGTTTCGCGGATGTTCTGCTCGCTCGCGTCCAGTGCCGCCTCGTCGCCGGACTGCAGGGCTGCTGCCTCTCCGACGACGACGAGACCGAGGCGCGCGGCGTCGTCTTCGGGACGCGGGGTGCGGTGCTCATCAGTCATGCGGTGGACCGTACGCTCCGGTGCGCTGCGCTCCCTGGACAGATGCGTCCCCCGGGCGCGCGGGCGGGCCGTCAGGCGGCCCAGCGGCGGAGCAGCCACTCGGCGGCGGCGACACCCTCGCGCCGTTGGAAGTCGCGGATGGTGGGCATGTTCGGCGGTGCCGGGGGCAGGGCGTGCTCGAAGAACAGCCCGGCGAGCCCGGCCAGCACAGCGTCGATCGTCGCGGCGGGCACCCCGGCGAAGACGGGGTGCGTGGCGAGGTGGTGTTCGACGTCGTCGTCTTCGCCGCGGACGAGCGTGTCGAGCAGGTAGGTCAGGGGGTCGAGCCAGTGCGCGCCCACGCTCGCCCAGGGCCAGTCCACCACCCAGACGAGCCCGGCGTCGTCGACGAGCAGGTTGTCCGCTCGGCAGTCGGCGTGCACGAGGTGTTCGCCGTCGACGAGTGCAGCTGCCCCCGAAGCCGCGCGGGCGATCGCGGGGCCGGCTTCGAGGACGTGCGGCGGGATGACCTCGGCGACGCGGACGGCGTTCGAGTCGTCAGCCAGCATACGGTCCCAGGCGCCGAACTCACCGCGCAGATCCTCGGCGATACGGGGGAGCGCCGCCAGCCCGTCGGTCGCGAGCGGCAGTGTGTGGAGTGCGTCGAGCACGGCCGTCGTGTCCGATCCGTCGAGGTGCCTGCCCGGGTGCTGCCCAGCGACGTCGTCGAGCACGAGCGCGACCCAGTCGTCGCCGTCGACCGTGGCGTGGGGCGCGTCGAGCAGCCGTGGCGCCTGCACGGTGGTCGGCAGCTGGGCCATGACCGCGGCCTCGCGGCGGTGCAGCTCGAGGGCGGCCTCGTTGCGCGAGCGCGACACCGTCTTCACGAAGGCTCGTTGCCCCGCCGCGGTGGTCACCCGGTCGGCGCTGCCGGGAGACCACCCGCCCGCCTGGGACTCGGCGGTCAGGACCGGACCGCCCAGTACCCCCTCCACCTGCTCCCGCAGCGTCGTCGGTACATCGGTCCAGGTGGTTCGCCCCATGCGCCGACGGTACCTGAGAACCCGTACACGAACGTGCACACTCGGCAACTTTGCGCTCGCAGCAAAGGTGCTGACGGTGTAAAGTTGCAGAGCCTGCAAGGTCGACCCTCGATCGGGGCGCCGACCAGGCCGACGACCACCACGCCACATCCCCTGTGAGGAACCCCGCATGTCCACTGCCACCGCACCCGTCGAGGTGTCGCGCGGACGACAGGACTCCCCGGCGAGCACGCCGGGCAAGCCGATCATGTCGCACCGCCAGATCCTGCTCGTCATCTACGGCCTGATGGCGGGCATGTTCCTGTCGTCGCTCGACCAGACCATCGTCGGCACGGCGATCCGCACGATCGGCGACGACCTGCACGGCCTCGACCAGCAGGCCTGGGTCACGACGGCCTACCTGATCGCCTCGACCATCACCACGCCGATCTACGGCAAGCTCTCCGACGTCTTCGGCCGTCGCCCGCTCTACATCTTCGGCATCGCGGTCTTCATCCTCGGGTCGCTGCTCTCGACCCTGTCGACGTCGATGACCATGCTCGCCGCCTTCCGCGCGTTCCAGGGCATCGGTGCCGGTGCGCTGATGTCGCTCCCGCTCGCGATCATGGGCGACATCCTCGCGCCCCGTGAGCGGGCGAAGTACCAGGGCTACTTCCTGGCGGTCTTCGGCATCTCGTCCGTGATCGGTCCGCTCATCGGTGGCCTGTTCGCCGGCGCGAGCTCGATCGTCGGCATCACCGGCTGGCGCTGGGTGTTCCTGATCAACGTGCCGATCGGCGTCGCCGCGCTCCTCATGGTGATCGCGTTCCTGCACCTGCCGAAGTTCGGCGAGGCCAAGGCCAAGCCGCGCATCGACTGGTGGGGCGCGACCTCGGTCATCGTCACGCTCGCGCCGCTGCTCCTCGTCGCGGAGCAGGGCCGCACGTGGGGCTGGGCTTCGGCCAGCGCGATCGCCTGCTACGTCATCGGTGCGCTCGGCCTCGTCGCCTTCCTGGTGATCGAGACCCGCATGCAGGACGACGCGATCATCCCGCTCAAGCTCTTCCGCTCGAGCACGTTCTCGATGGCGACCATCCTGGGCTTCCTGGTCGGCTTCGCGATGTTCGGCGCGATGCTCACCATCCCGCTCTACCTGCAGATCGTCACCGGCCTGACGCCGACCGAGTCCGGCTTCGCGACGCTGCCGATGATCGGTGGCCTGATGATCGCCTCGATCGCTTCGGGGCAGATCGTGGCTCGCACCGGCAGGTACCGGATCTTCCCGGTCATCGGCACGGCCCTGGTGTCGCTCGGCTACGTCGTCCTGACGTTCATGACGATCGACAAGCCGCTGTGGTTCCTGATGATCGGCATGTTCCTGATCGGCCTCGGCCTCGGCCAGCTCATGCAGAGCATCACCCTGGCCTCCCAGAACTCGGTGCAGCCGCGTGACATGGGTGTGGCGACGTCGTCCGCCACGTTCTTCCGCCAGATCGGTGGCACGCTCGGCACCGCCGTCCTGCTGTCCGTCCTGTTCTCGCTCATGCCGACGAACATCCTGCACGCCACGGCGGACGAGTCGAACCTCGAGCCCGCCCTCAGTGCGGCGCTCGACCCGGAGGTCGCCAGCGCGAAGGCGAACCAGGGCGTCATGGACCAGATCTGGGACCCGATCGTCACCCCGCTCCAGCAGCAGGTGCAGTCCGGCCTCGACACCGCCACCGACCAGGTGACCCAGGCCACCGCCGGGGCTCCCGACGCCGTGCAGCAGCAGGCGCTCACCGCCGCCGCCGAAAAGGCGCACGCCAGCGTGCAGGACGGCCGGCTCGTGGTCGACTGGTCGGACTCGGCGCAGCGCACCTACTGGGTGGACCAGCTCGCCCCGGAACTGTCGAAGCAGATCGACAAGGGCGCGAATGACTCGAGCGACTCGAACGCCGAGACGAGCGACACGTCGTACCTCAACGGTGCGGACGCTGCCCTGACCCGGCCGTTCATGTCCGGGTTCAACGCCTCGGCCGTGACCGTCTACTGGGTCGGCTTCGCGGTGATCCTGCTCGCGTTCGTCCTGAGCTTCTTCTTCAAGGCGCCGCCGCTCCGCAAGAGCTCGGCCCTGCAGGAGCAGGCGGACGACGCCGGCACCGCCGACGACCTCGAGGCGCAGGCCGTGCGGGCTGCGGACACGATGGGCTCGCCCACCGCCCCGGTCACCGGTTCGATCCCCGTCCAGGGTGGTCGGTCGCAGGTCTGAGTCACGCCGGGCCTCTTCGTCGCAGGACGCGGAGGCCCGGCACCGCGCGAACCAGGAGCAGCACGTGCACCAGCCGACCACCACCGAGGCCACCGCCCCGACCGACTGCGGCCTGCGGGAGCGCAAGAAGCAGCAGACCCGGTCCGCCATCCACCGGTCGGCGCTCGCCCTCGTCACCGACCACGGGCTCGCCGGGGTGACCGTCGAGCAGATCTGCGCGGACGCCGGGGTCTCCCCGCGGACGTTCTTCAACTACTTCCCGTCGAAGGCCGACGCCGCCCTGGGGCTGCCGGTGACGACGGTGCCGGACGAGGCGCGTGCGGTGTTCCTCGGTTCCGAGGGCCCGCTCGTGGCCGACCTCTGTGACCTCGTCGCGCAGACGGTCTCCCTGCCGGCGGACCGCCAGCGCATGAAGGAGCTCGTCCGAGCACGCCCCGAGATGGTCCCGGCGATGCTGCAGTGGATGGCCCACGCGCGCCAGACCGTGCTGGCGGTCGCCGCCGAGCGGGTCGGCGAGGACACCGGGCGGACCGCGACCACCCTCGTGATGGCGGCCGTGATCGAGTCCGCCCACCGATCGGCGGACGGCTCCCGCGACGAACTGGCTGCGCGGCTGCGCGCGGTCGTCGGGGAGATGGGGCGGCTCGCCGCCGCCTGACCAGCGTGACCATCGTGTCGTCCCCGGCGCGGGGCGACCACGGCCTGGAGGCGCGGTGCGGGTCCGACCCGCACCGCGCCTCCAGGCCGTGGTCGCGTCCACACCGTCGCGCCGTCAGTCATCGGACGGTTGCGCGATGACTTTCGCCAGAACAGCAAGAACAAGCCTCTTGACGCGCAAGACATCGGATGTTTTGATTGCACCATTCGGTCGACGGAGACCGGACGGCAGGAGACACAGATGAGCCGCATCACCGGTCTGCACGTGCACGACATCCGGTTCCCGACCTCGCGCGAGCACGACGGGTCCGACGCCATGAACCCCGCACCCGACTACTCCGCCGCCTACGTCGAGATCACCACCGACGCGCTCGACGGCCTGGTCGGCACCGGCTTCGTCTTCACCATCGGCCGCGGCAACGAGGTGCAGGAATCGGCGATCGCGGCGCTTCGTGGACACGTCGTCGGTGCCGATGCCGAGGCCGTCCTCGCCGACATGGGCGGCACCTGGCGCGCGATGGTGCACGACTCGCAGCTGCGGTGGCTCGGCCCGGAGAAGGGCGTCATGCACATGGCGATCGGCGCCGTCGTCAACGCCCTGTGGGACCTCCGGGCGAAGCGTGCGGGGCAGCCGCTCTGGGCACTGCTCGCCGACCTGAGCCCCGAGGAGCTCGTCGACCTGGTGGACTTCCGGTACCTGACCGATGCGATCACCCCGGCCGAGGCGCTCGAACTGTTCCGCGCCGCCCGACCGATGCGTGCCGAACGCCGGGCCCGCCTGGAGCGCGAGGGCTACCGCGCCTACACGACGACCCCGGGTTGGCTCGGCTACGACGACGAGAAGCTCGCGCGGCTGTGCCGGGAAGCGGTCGACGACGGGTTCACCCAGATCAAGCTCAAGGTCGGCGGCGACGTGGGCGAGGACGTCCGCCGGATGGGCATCGCCCGCGCCACCGTGGGCCCGGACATCCGGATCGCGATCGACGCGAACCAGCGCTGGGACGTCGACGAGGCCGTGGCGTGGATTGAACGACTCCGCCCCTTCGACGTCGCGTGGGTCGAGGAACCGACCAGCCCGGACGACATCCTCGCCCACGCCGAGATCGCCCGGCGCATCGCCCCGATCCCGGTCGCGACGGGGGAGCACATGGCGAACCGGGTGATCGCGAAGCAGTTGATCCAGGCCGGTTCGATGTCGGTGCTGCAGATCGACGCCACCCGGGTCGCCGGGGTGAACGAGAACCTGGCGATCCTGCTCCTCGCCGCCAAGCACGGCGTCCGTGTCTGCCCGCACGCCGGCGGGGTCGGCCTGTGCGAGGCGGTGCAGCACCTGTCGATGTTCGACGCGGTCGCCCTGACCGGCGACCTCGACACCCGGTGCATCGAGTTCGTCGACCACCTGCACGAGCACTTCGTGACCCCGGTCGACGTCCACGACGGCCGCTACTGGCCGCCGACCGCGCCCGGTGCCGGCACCGAGATGCGCGCCGACACCCTGACCACCCACGCGTTCCCGGACGGCCCGGTCTGGGCCGAGTCCGATCCCGATCGGGTCCCGGACGCCGTCCGGGTCGCCTGAACACCCCACCGCACACCCCATCACCACGACGAAGTGGAGACACCGATGCAACGACGACGCACCGCCGGGCTGGCGGCAGCAGCAGCTGCCGTGCTCGTGCTCACCGGCTGTTCCGCTGGCAGCAGCGCCAGCGACGGCCAGTCCGAGGACTCCCTCACCTGGGCCATGTGGATCGCCGGGAAGGAGGACAAGGCCGCGTGGCAGAAGGTCGCCGACACGGTCAAGACCGACGACGACGTGGACGTCTCGATCCAGGGCTCACCCTTCAACGACTACTGGACCAAGCTCCGCACCCAGCTGTCCACCGGCACCGCACCCTGCATCGTGAGCATCCAGTCGCTCCGCGCCGCGAACTACACGGACGTTCTCGTGCCGATCGACGACATGGCGAAGAAGGCCGACCTCGACCTGAGCGAGTACGACCAGACCGGGCTCGACGGGATGCGGGTCGACGGCAAGCTCTACGGACTGCCGTACGACACCGGCCCCATGGTCATGTTCTACAACAAGGACATCTTCGAGAAGGCGGGCGTCGACGAGCCGAAGCCGGGCTGGACGGTCGACGAGTTCGAGGACGCCGCGAAGCAGCTCGAGGCCGCGGGCACGCCGATCTGGGGCACGAGCGTCGAGGACATCCCCCTCGAGTCGATGATCCTCGGCTACAACGGCGGTCGGGTCATCGAGGACGACGGCACGCTCGACGCTTCGAACGCGGAGTTCGCCGAGGGGCTCGACTGGATCGGCGGTCTGGTGAAGGACGGCTACGCCACACAGGCGAGCACCGACGGCTCCACCGACGACAACGCGTTCGTGTCCGGTGACGTCGCGATGTACAGCGACGGCCCCTGGTCGATCATCAGCCAGAAGGCCAAGGTCAAGTTCGACCTCGGCATCACGACCATCCCCTCGGGCACGGACGGACCCAGCTCCTTCGCCGCCGGGTCGGGGTTCGGCATCTCGAAGCAGTGCAAGTACCCCGAGCAGGCGTTCAAGGCCATCACCACGATGACGAACGAAGCCACGCTCACCTCGCTCGCCGAGCAGGGGCGCGCCTTCCCGGCACGCACCGCGGCGCAGCAGGCCTGGTACGACAACGCCGGCATCGACGGGGTCGAGGACGCCCTGAAGACCGGACTCGAGAACGCCACCCCGTTGCCCGGCAACAAGCAGAGCGACCAGCTCAACCAGCTCTTCGCGCAGTACGCCCTGCAGGCGGTGAACGGACAGACCTCCGGCAAGGAGACGATGTCGTCCATCGCGAGCCAGCTCGGCTCGCAGTGACGAGCGTCACCCCCTGACGGACGGAAGGCGCGGGTCGACCCCGCCCCGCGCCTCCCGGTCCGTCCCATCCCCTGACCAGGACCGCGCGAACGACGAGGAGGTCGTCGCATGACCACCATCCAGGACCCACCCGCCGAGGCGGCGCTGCCCGCCCCCGCGGTCGCGGTCGCGACCGGCGCGGCCCCGCGCCGGAAGGACAGCGGCGCCGACGCCGAGCTCGGCCGCCGCTCCTGGTGGGGCGCCGCCTTCGCCGCTCCGCACTCGATCGGCCTCGTCGTGTTCACGGCGTTCCCGATCCTCGCGTCGCTCGTCGTGAGCTTCATGAACTGGCCGATGCTCGGCGAACGCTCGTGGGCAGGCCTGTCCAACTACGCGCAGCTGTTCTCCGACCCGATCTTCCGCACGGTGACGCTGAACACGGTGCTGTTCGTCGTGCTCTACGTGCCGCTCAACCTGGTCGTGTCCCTGGGGCTCGCGGCCTGGCTCACGCCGAAGATCCGCCACCGGCACGTCTTCCGCGTGCTGTTCTTCATCCCGACCATCACGCCGATCGTTGCGAACGTCGTGGTCTGGCGGATGCTGTACCAGCCGGGCGGTGCCATCGACGCGACGCTGCAGTCGACCGTCGGCGTGAACGCGCCGAACTTCCTGGCCGACGACGACTGGGCCATGCTCGCCGTCGTCGCGATGAGCGTCTGGCAGGGGTTCGGCTACAACATGCTGATCTTCTCGGCAGCGCTCGACTCCGTGCCGGAGAACCAGATCGAGGCCGCAGCGCTCGACGGGGCAAACGCGTGGCAGATGTTCTGGCGGATCAAGTTCCCGCTCATCTCGCCGTCGATCTTCTTCGCCACGATGATGACCCTGATCACCTCGTTCCAGGTGTTCGTCCAGCCGTTCGTCCTGACGAAGGGCGGCCCGGGCACCGCCACCGAGACCCTGGTGCAGTACATCTACAACACCGGGTTCCAGACCCAGCAGCTCGGGCTCGCGTCGGCCGGGGCGTGGGTGCTGTTCGTCATCATCCTCGGCATCACGGCCATCCAGTTCCTCGGACAGAAGCGGTGGGTGCACTATGACTGAGCTGACCTCGTCCAACCGGACGATCAACCCGCGGGCGCTGCCCCGCACGCACCGGCAGTCCGGCCGGGTGCGCCACGCGGTGGGCTACGTGCTGCTGTGCCTGGTGGCCCTGCTGTTCGTCTCGCCGCTCATCTACATGGTGGCGACGAGCCTGAAGCCGTCGGCCGACGTGTTCACCACACCGCCGACGCTGTGGGGCTCGTCCATCGAGTGGGGCAACTACGCGCAGGCGTTCACGTACCTGCCGTTCGCCCGGTTCATCCTGAACGGCGTCTTCGTCGCCGCGGCGGGGACGGCGATCAACGTCGCCGTCGCGGTGCTGTCCGGCTACGCGTTCTCGCGATTGCGGTGGCGCGGCCGGAACACGGTGTTCATCCTGTTCCTCGCGACGCTGATGATCCCGCAGGACGTGCTCGTGATCCCGATGTACGTGATGATGCAGGGCTTCGGGTGGGTCGACACCTTCCAGGCGCTCATCATCCCGTGGGCGTTCACGGCCCTCGGCGCGTTCCTGGTGCGGCAGTTCTTCCTCACCGTGCCGCAGGAGCTCGACGACGCTGCACGGGTGGACGGTGCCGGAGCGATCCGGACGTTCTTCTCGGTGATGCTCCCGCTCGCCCGACCCACGATGGCGGTCCTCGCCGTGTTCTCGTTCATCGCGTACTGGAACTCGTTCCTCTGGCCGCTCGTCATCGTCAACGACGTCGAGGCCCGCGGCACCATCCCGCTCGGCCTGCAGCAGTTCTTCGGGCAGCAGGGCTCCGAGTGGAACCTCGTGATGGCGGCGTCGGTGATCTCGATGCTGCCCACCGTGATCCTGCTGATCCTGCTCCAGAAGCACCTCGTCAAGGGCATCGTCACCAGCGGCCTCGGCGGCCGGTAGCGCTGCCGTGGCGTCTCCCCTCGTCCTCCCCTGAAAGGAACACTGGCCACATGACCATCACCGCACCTGCCGAGCCGCAGACCGCGACCGACGCCGCGGGGTTCCCCGCGTGGTTCTCCCACGACCGGTTCGGCATGTTCATCCACTGGGGGCTGTACGCCCTGCCGGCACGGCACGAGTGGGTGAAGAACCGCGAACGGATCACCGACGAGGACTACCAGAAGTACTTCGACCACTTCGACCCGGACCTGTTCGACGCAGCGGACTGGGCGCGTCGGGCACGACAGGCGGGGATGAAGTACGTCGTCCTCACGACGAAGCACCACGAGGGCTTCTGCCTGTGGGACACCGCGCTCACCGACTACAAGTCCACGAACACCCCCTTCGGCCGGGACATCGTCCGGGAGTTCGTCGACGCCGTCCGTGCCGAGGGGCTGCGCGTCGGTTTCTACCACTCGCTGATCGACTGGCACCACCCGGACTTCACCGTCGACGGCGTGCACCCGCGGCGGGACGACGGCGAGCAGGCGATCACGGCGCTGAACGAGGGGCGCGACATGACCCGGTACCGGGAGTACCTGCACGGGCAGATCGAGGAACTCCTGACGGACTACGGGCAGGTCGACTACCTGTTCTACGACTTCTCGTACCGGGACAACGACCACGAGGACATCTGGGGCGGCAAGGGCCAGGACGAGTGGGGCTCCGAGGAGCTCATGGCGCTGACGAAGCGCCTGCAGCCCGGCATCATCGTGAACGACCGGCTCGACATCCCCGGCGACCTGGTCACCCCGGAGCAGTACCAGCCCGACAAGCCGATGGAGGTCGACGGCGTCCCGGTGCCGTGGGAGGCCTGCCAGACGCTGAACGGTTCGTGGGGCTACGACCGTGACAACACGAACCTGAAGCCGGTCGACCTGCTCGTCCGCATGCTCGTCGACGGCGTCTCGAACAACGGGAACATGCTGCTCAACATCGGACCGACCGGTCGCGGCGAGTTCGACGGGGTCTCGCGGCAGACGCTCGACGGCATCGGGACGTGGATGCGACAGCACGCCCGCTCGGTGTACGGCGCCGGGCCCTCGCGGTTCGTCGCCCCGCGGAACACCGTCTACACGCAGAACGGCAACCGCCTGTACCTGCACCTGTTCGCGTGGCCGTTCGAGCACGTGCACCTGCCGGACCTCGCCGGCAAGGTGGCGTACGCGCAGCTGCTCAACGACGCGTCGGAGATCCACTTCCGCGAGATCCCACCGGGCACCCGGGCGCAGAACACCGGTCTCGGCGGCCAGCCCGCAGGCACGCTCACCCTGACGCTGCCGATCGTGCGACCCGACGTCGCCGTGCCGGTCGTCGAGCTTTTCCTGCGCGACTGATGCAGCGGATCCTCTCGCGCACCCGGCTGCGGCCCGGACGGGAGTCCGACTACGAGCAGGCGCACGCGGCGATCCCGCCCGCACTGGCCGACCGGCTGCGGTCCGCCGGGGTGTCGAACTGGAGCATCTGGCGCGACGGGCAGGACCTGGTGCACCTGATCGAGGTCGAGGACTACCGTGCGATGCGCCGCGCGCTGGCGGACGACCCGGTGAACGCGGCCTGGCAGGCGGTCATCAACCCCCTGCTCGAAGCGGACGACGACTACTCGGGCGACGACGACGGGATCCCGCTCGTCTGGACCCTGGAAGGACAGGCATGACGCAATCCGCTCAGGAGTTCGACCGTGGACCGTTCTGGCTGGGCGGCGCCGGGATCGGCAACCTGCTCCGCCCGGTCTCCGACGACGACGCCCGCGCTACGGTCGACGCTGCCTGGGACGCCGGGGTGCGCGGGTTCGACACCGCGCCGCACTACGGCCTCGGCCTGTCCGAACGACGACTCGGGGTGGCGCTCGCCGGACGCCCCCGGCAGGACTTCCTCGTGTCGACCAAGGTCGGACGGCTGCTCGTGCCGGGCCGTGGCGACGGCGACGACCTGGCCTCCGGCGGCTTCGCGGTGCCGAACGACACCGTGCGGCAGTGGGATCCGTCGCCGTCGGGCGTGCGGCGGTCGCTCGACGAGTCGCTCGGACGGCTCGGGCTCGACCACGTCGACGTCGCCTACCTGCACGACCCGGACGTCTACTCGCTCACCGACGGCCTGACCCAGGCGCTCCCGACGCTCGCCGAGCTGCGCGACGAGGGCGTGGTGCGGGCGGTCGGGGTCGGGTCGAACTCGGTCGAGGCGTTGTCGGCGGCCGTCGACACCGGGCTCTGCGACGTCGTCATGCTCGCCGGTCGGTACACCCTGCTCGAGCAGCCCGGGGCGGCGTTGGTGGCGCGGTGCGCTGCGCTCGGCGTCGCCGTGGTGGCGGTCGGTGTCTACAACTCGGGGTTGCTCGGGCAGGAGCGACCCGCGGTGGGGTCGACCTACGACTACGCCGAGGCGCCGACGGCGCTCATCGACCGGGCGAACGCCATCGCCGACGTGTGCGAGCGCCACGCGGTCACGTTGCCCGAGGCTGCGCTGGCGTTCCCACGCCGGGCCCCGGCGGTCGCGGCGATCGCCCTCGGAGCGCAGTCCGCCGACCAGGTGCGCTCGAACGTCGCCCGGTCCGCCGCCCACGTGCCGGAGGCGCTGTGGGACGACCTGCGCGCGGGCGGGCTGCTGGCGGTCTGACCCGCGCACGAGGAAAGGCACCCAGAACCACGCGGTTGCGTGGTTCGGGGTGCCTTCGGTGGTGCGCCGGTCGGACCGGCAGCGTGGTGCCTAGCGACGCGAACCGCGGCCGGCGACCCGCGTGTAGATGAACAGCACGATGATGGCGCCGATGATCGAGCCGATGATGCCGGCCGGCTGGAAGAAGCCGTCCATCGGGTCGTGCTGGAAGATCAGGAACCCGAGGAACCCGCCGACGAACGAACCGACGATGCCCAGGACGATCGTCATGAGGATGCCGATGTTCTGCTTGCCGGGGATGATGAGCCGGGCGAGAGCGCCGGCGATGAGTCCGATGATGATCAAGCTGATGATGAGACCGAGCACGGTGTCCTCCTCGTGGGTGCGGTTGCCGCGGCATGGTTGCCGGAGTCAGGGCCGAGGACTGACACAACTCCGAGGTTCCTGGGAGGACTGTCGGGTTCAGTCGAGTGAGCGTCGCAACCAGCGCTCGACACCTTCCACGTGCGACACGACGAGGGCCTGCACGAGCTGCGGATCCCGGCGCCGGATGGCGTCGACGATGGCCGCGTGCTCGTCGAGCGTCCGCTGCACCGACCCGTTCTGCGTCAGTCCGCGCCACACCCGCACCCGCACCGTCTTGCTCGACAGCGCGTCGAGCAGCCCGGACAGGTACTGGTTGCCGCCGATGCCCGCGATGGTCGAGTGGAACAGCAGGTCGTGGGCGACGAGGTCCTCGACGCCGGTGTCCTCGCCGACGGACTGCATCAGGGTCGCGAGCTCGTCGATCTGCTGCTCCGTGGCGCGGGCCGTCGCCAGGACGGCGGACGCCGGTTCCAGGATGCGGCGCACCTCGAGCAGGTCGACGAGCGACCGGTCGTGGTGCATGTCGACGACGAACGACACCGCCTCGAGCAGGACGCCCGGTTCGAGCGACGTCACGTAGGTGCCGTCGCCGCGTCGGACGTCGAGGACGCGGATGAGCTCGAGCGCCTTCACCGCTTCGCGCAGGCTGTTGCGGGACAGTCCGAGCGACTCGCTCAGTTCCTTCTCGGGCGGGAGGCGCTGGCCGGGTTGGAGCTCGCCGCTGACGATCATCTGCTGGATGCGTGCGATCGCATCATCGGTCAACGACGCCACGTCACCACCTCCTGTGGACCCGGCCGCGTGCGCGACGGGACGTCCCGACGATACCCGGGACGGGCCTCCAGGCCGGTGCGGCGGAGCCGCGGGGCGACCATCAGGCCGGCCGCAGCCGGAGCGCCTGCATCCCGCCGTCGACCGCCAGCTCGACGCCCGTCGTCGACCGGGCGAGCGGGCTCGTCAGGTAGGCGACCGCCTCGGCGACCTCCGCCGCCTGCACCAGGCGTCCGTGCGGCTGACGTGCCTCGAGCGCGGCGCGTTCGGCGGCCGGGTCGTCCGCGGAGGACAGGAGTCGTGCAACCCACGGGGTGTCCGCGGTACCGGGGTTGACGGCGTTGACGCGGATGCCCTCGCGGACGTGGTCGGCGGCCATCGCGCGGGTGAGTGCGGAGATCGCCCCCTTCGTGGCGGAGTAGAGCGCCCGCTGGGGCAGCCCGGCGGTGGCCGCGACGGAGCACGTGTTGACGATGCTCGCGCTGTCCGACGCTCGGAGGTGGGGGAGTGCGGCGCGGGACAGGCGCACGGCGCCGAGCACGTTGACCTCGTACACGCGTCGCCATTCGTCGTCGGTGTTGTCCTCCACCGTCCCCTGGGCGCCGATGCCGGCGTTGTTGACGAGCACGTCGAGACCCCCGAGCTGGTCGACCGCCGAGGCGACCGCGGCACGGACGGACTCGTCGGACGACACGTCGCACGTGACGGAGACGAATTCCTTGGCGGTGGACGGTTGCAGGTCGAGCACCGCGACCGCTGCGCCCCGCTCGTGCAGCGCGGCCGCGATGGCCGCGCCGATGCCGGAGGCGCCGCCGGTGACGATCGCGCGGAGACCCGCGTGGCTGCGGGGCGTTCCGGTCGTGCCGGTCTGGGCGGTCGTGTCGGCCATCAGGCTGCTCCCACCGTCTGTCGTTGCGAACCCAGCCCGTCGGCGGTGAGCTCGACCACGTCGCCGGGCTGCAGGTACGGTGCGTGCCCGGCGAGGGCGACCCCCGCCGGGGTGCCGGTGCTGATGACGTCGCCCGGGTACAGCACCATGAACTGCGACAGGTACCGGACGATCTCGACGGGTCGGAAGATCATGTCGGCCGTGGTGCCGTCCTGGCGGACCACTCCGTTGACGGTGAGCCGGAGCGCGAGCGCCGCCGGGTCGACCTGGTCGGGGGTGACCAGCCACGGGCCGAGGGGGTTGAACGTCTCGCAGGACTTCCCCTTGTCCCACTGCCCGCCCCGCTCGAGCTGGAAGGCCCGTTCGGAGACGTCGTTCGCGATGGCGTACCCGGCGATGCAGGCGCTCGCGGCCTCGTCGGAGTCGCAGTAGCGGGCGGTCCGCCCGATGACGACGGCGAGCTCGATCTCCCAGTCGGTCTTCTCGCTGCCGCGGGGGATCAGGACCTCGTCGTCCGGCCCGATCACCGTCATCGGGTCCTTCATGAACACGATCGGCTCGGTCGGGATCTCGGCACCGGTCTCGGCGGCGTGGTCGCGGTAGTTCAGGCCGATGCAGACGACCTTGCCGGGGCGTGCCACGGGTGCGCCGCGGCGGAGGCCCTCGGCGTCGGGGAGCGCTCGGACGTCGCCGGCGCTCCGCGCGTGCCGGACGCGGGTGACCGGGTCGGACGCCAGGAACGCCCCGCTGATGTCGGTCGTGATCGGGCGGAGGTCGAGGACCTCGCCGTCGGAGTCGACCGCGACGGGGATCTCGCCGCCCGCGGGGCCGAGTCGTGCGAACTGCATCGTTCCTCGCTCTCCGGCTGCACCGGCGCAACCAGAGACATCCTATGTCTGGTCCGGGGCTCCGACAAGGTTCCGGGTGCTGAGGGTCCTGCCGTGCAGGTAGGTGCGCTCCGCCGTCCCGCCGAGGACCGCCTGCCGTTCGTCCGGGGACAGGTCGCCCAGCGCTTCGGTGGTCCGCAACACGACGTCGTCGTACGTCGTGGCGAGCGTCGAGACCGGCCAGTCGGACCCGAACAGCGACCGCTCCGGGCCGAAGCACTCGATCACCTGCCGGGCGTACCGGTCGACGGGCTGCCGTCGCCACTCCGGGCCGGCCTCGGTGAACAGTCCGGACACCTTGCAGGCCACGTTCGGACGCGCGGCGAAGTCGTCGATCCGGCCCGGCCACCCGGGGTCCCCGCCCGCGATGTCGGGTTTGCCGGCGTGGTCGAGGACGAACGAGCCCTCGGGCACGGCGTCGAGCAGCGTGAGGGCTGCGCGGTGCTCCCGCGCGCGGACGAGCACGTCGAACACCAGGCCGGCGGCGGCCACGGCGCGGACCCCGCGGACGACCTCGGGCCGGGCGAGCCAGTCCGGGTCCGGTTCGTCCTGCGCCTGGTGCCGGATGCCGACCAGGCGGTTGCCGACCAGCCGGTCGCCATCGGGTCGCGCGACGACGGCGGCGATCCGGTCGGCGACGTCGGGGGCGGTCAGGTCCACCCAGCCGACGACGCCGGCGACCGGCTCGGGCTGCTCGAGGAGCCACGCGGTCTCGCCGGGGTCGTGCACGGCCTGCACGACGATCGTCCGGGTGACGTCGGTGCCCCGGGCGGCGGCGATCAGGTCGTCCACGTCGAACAGGCGGCGGATCGGAGCGACCGAGTCGTCCATCCAGGGGTACGACCGGTCGGCGGGATCCCAGAGGTGGTGGTGAGCGTCGATGATCACGCGATCATGATGCCCGATTCATCCGATGTCCGCCCGGTGCGGCCGGTGCCGCCGGTGCGGCGACCTTTCGCGCTCAACGACACCTCACGGACGCTGCGGCGCGTGAGGTGTCGCTGAGCGCGTGGGGTCGCAGGGGCGAGCGCCGATCAGACGATGCCCGAGGCCTCGAGTTCGGCCCGCAGCTCGGCGTCGGACGGCTCGACGAAGTGCTTGCCGTTGGGCAGCACCACGACGGGGATGTTCTTCCGGCCGCTGATCGCCTCGGCACGGTCGGCGGCGGACAGGTCCTGCTCCACGTCGACGTACTCGTAGTCCACGCCGAGGGTGTCGAGCAGCGCCTTGGACCGACGGCAGTCGCGGCACCAGTCGGCGCCGAACATGGTCACGCGGTCGGGGGCAGTCGTCGCATCGCTCATGTGCAGAGAGTACGTCGGAGCGCCCCCGGGCATTCCCGTGACGCCCCTCGCCCTGCCCGGAGCACGATGTGCCCATGAGCCTGCCCTGGGACACGCCCGTCGCACACCCCCACCACCGCCACGGCTGGTGGTGGAAGACCCTGCTCGTCGGCTTCGTGCTGTGGGTCGTCACGATCATCGTCACGGTGTCGACGCAGAACACGAACCTCGTGCCGACGATCATCCTGCTCGGCAGCTTCCTCGTGCCGTTCACCGTCGTGCTGTTCGTGATCGAACGGGTCACCGGCACGGTCAGCACCATGCAGCTCGTCACGGCGTTCTTCGTGGGCGGGATCCTCGGGGTGCTCGGGGCGTCGCTGCTCGAGGCCGACCTGGAGCAGGGAGCCGGGCTGTACCTGGTCGTCGGGTTCGTCGAGGAGTTCGTGAAGGGCGTCCTGCTCGTCGTCGTGGGGTGGCGCGTCCGCCCGAAGACGGCGAGGCAGGGTGCGCTGCTCGGCGCGACGATCGGGGCCGGGTTCGCCGCGTTCGAGTCCGCCGGCTACGCCTTCAACGCGGCGATCACGGCCCGGGGGATCGACCTGGCGTCGCTCCTGCAGACCGAGGTGGTCCGCGCGGTGCTGGCGCCGGTCGGGCACGTGCTCTGGACCGCGATCCTCGGTGCGGTGCTCTTCGGTGCGGCCACCGGGCGTGCCCGCTTCCACTGGTCGTGGCCGCCGATCGTCGCGTACGTGGTGGTCTCGGTGCTGCACGGGCTGTGGGACGCGAACGGCACCATCGCCACGTTGATCGCGTTCGTCGTGTCCGGGGTCCCGTTCTCGGCCGCGCAGTACGGCATGGTCCCCGCGGCGGTCGGCGGGATCGTGACGACCGTCTACGTGATCGGGCTCGCGATCGTGAGCCTGATCGGGGTGGCCGTGCTCGTCGGTGTGCTCCGCCACCACCGCGGGCGAACTCCGGCCGAGCCGACACCCGACGGCTGGGACACGACGCCAGGACCCGGCCACCTGCGCTGAACCCGATCGCCGCCGCCGGTCGCCCTACGATTGGCACATGCCGCCAGCACCCGACGCCGAGACGCTGGCCTGGGCCTCGGCGGCCGTCCGGCGCTTCGCCGCAGCGACCAACCTGATCGTCGCCGCACGCCGGTTCCGCATCGTCGGCGGCGACCCCCGTGACGCCAACGCACTCCGGCACCTGCTGACCGCACTCGGCGCGCGCGAAGCCGAGCCGCAGCCGCAGTCGAACCTGCCGCAGCCGTCCGACCTCGTCGACCAGCTCTGGTGCCTCGGGACGCCCGACGAATCGACCCCTGCGGTCGAGCAGGCCGCCGACCGCCCACGCGGCACCACCCTGGTCGTCATCGACGCCGGCCGGTACCTGCCCGCCGTCGACGAGGACGCCTTCGGCCCCGTCGCACCCGCCCGCCCCGGCGTGCTCGCCGTCCCGATGCTCTCCGACGACGTCTTCCTGGTGTCCACCGGCCGCGACCCCGAGGACGACCCCGCGGCGGACGCCCGCCTGCGCTGGGCACGACGGTCGATGCCGGTCGCCCGCTCGGTCGCCGCGGAACTCCGCGACGGTGGGCTCCTGCGCGGCACACGCATCGGCGTCGCGATGTTCCTCGAGCCCAAGACGGCCGTGCTCAGCCTGCTGCTCCGTGACGCTGGTGCCGAGGTCGTCGTCTACGCCCACGCCGACGAGACCGACGACGCCGTCGCCGAAGCGCTGCGGTCCGCCGGCCTGACGGTGTTCGCCAGCAGCACGGCGACGCTGGCCGAGCAGAAGCAGCTGGCCCTCGCGATGCTCGACACCGCGCCGCACATCCTGCTCGACGACGGCTCGCACGTCATCCGGCTCGCCCACCAGGAACGCCCCGACCTGCTTCCGACGATGCTCGGAGCCGCCGAGGAGACCACGAGCGGCCTCCGGCCCCTGCGTGTACTTGCGGCGCGCGGCGAACTCGGCATCCCGGTGGTCGCAGTGAACGACGCCCGCACCAAGACGTTCTTCGACAACCGGTACGGCACCGGGCAGTCGACGGTCTTCGCGGTGCTCGACCTGGTCGACGGACTCGCGCCCGGCACGCACCGCGTCGTTACGGGAGGCACGGGGGTCGTCGCCGGGTTCGGACACGTCGGTGAGGGGGTCGCCCTGGTGCTCACCGCCCTCGGGCTCCGCGTGACGGTCGCCGAGACCGACCCCGTCCGCGCCCTGCAGGCGCGGTTCGCCGGGTACGCCGTGGCCCCGCTCGCCGAGGCGGTGCGCGACGCCGACCTCGTGATGAGCGCCACCGGGGTGCCGGACACCATCGACCTCGACGTGCTCCGTGCCTGCGCGGACGGTGCGGTCCTGGCCGTCGCCGGAGGGGTCGACCAGGAGATCGCCATCGACGACGCCCTCGCCGCCGGGGCCCGGCGCCAGGACGTGGGGCCGAAGGCCGAGCGGTTCGTGTTCCCCGGGGCCGACGGCGGACCGATCGTGCTCGACGACGGCGGCTGCATCAACATCACCGCGGCCGAGGGCAACCCGGTCGAGATCATGGACCTGTCGTTCGCCGTGCAGCTCGGCGCCGTCCGGATGCTCCTGGAACGCGGCGACGAGCTGGAGCGTGCCGTCGTGCCGATCGACCCCGCGGTCGACGACGTGACCGCCCGCGCGGCGCTCGCCGCCTTCGGGAGCCGACCGGTGCCTCCCGGCCTTCCCGCTGAGCACCCGGCGGACCGCGAGCCGGACGTCCGGACCCACCGTTTCGGAGACCCGGCATGAGCGCCCGTCCACACCCGGTCACCGTGCACTCGGCGCGCGTCGTCGTCCCGATGACCGCGCCGCCGATCGCCGACGGCGCGGTGGCCGTGCAGGACGGCCGCATCCTGCACGTCGGCGACCGGTCGTGGGTCATCGACCAGCTCACCGGGTCCGGCGCGACCTTCACCGAGCGGCAGTGGCGTGGCGCGCTCCTGCCCGGCCTCGTGAACGCGCACTCGCACCTCCAGTACACCGGCATGGCCAGTGTCGGCCAGCGCCAGTACAACGGGTTCGAGGACTGGGCCGCAGCGTTCAACGTCGACTACGCCGAACCGCACGACTGGCGGGCCGAAGCCGCGGACGGTGCGCGGTCGTCGATCCTGGCCGGCGTCACGAGCATCGCGGACATCGTCACCGACATCGAGGCCTCGACCGCGCTGCAGGACGCCGGGCTCGGCGGCATCGCGTACTGGGAGGTGATGGACTGGGAGAACGACGCCTGGCAGTCGCACGGTCGCGACCAGGTGCTCGACGAACTCGACCGGATCCCCACGACACCCGGTGCAGGCCTGTCGCCGCACGCGCCGTACTCCCTCGAGGTCGCTCCCCTGCTCGAACTCCCCGACATCGTGCGGCAGCGCGGCCTGCGGCTGCACCTGCACCTCGGCGAGGCGGCGTTCGAGGGGGAGCGCATCGCCCTCGGTCCGGTCCCCGGACTCGACGGGGTCGACGGCGTCGGCCACGGGAACGACTGGCACCTGGCGAACGTGCCGTCGTTCCGGGCGCTGCGAGCCCTGGGCTTCGGTGCGAGCGCCACCGCGTTCGTCGATCGGCTCGGTGTGCTCGGGCCGGACTGCCACATCGCCCACGGCGTGTACATGACGGCTGCCGACCGGGCGCTCCTGCGGGCCCGGGGCACCGCGGTGGCGCTGTGCCCCCGCTCCAACGCCGTCATCGGCCTCGACCCGCCGCCCGTCGCCGACTACCTGCGCGAGGGCAGCCCGATCGCGATCGGCACCGACTCCCTGTCGTCGTCACCGTCCCTCGACCTGATGGCCGACGTCACCGCACTGCACCGGATCGCCCGCGCCCAGGGCTACGGGCACCGCGACCTGCACGAGCGGCTGCTCGCAGCGGCGACCCTCGGTGGTGCGCACGCGATGGGGCTCGCCGTCGGGTCGGACCGCATCGGGCACCTCGCCGTCGGGGCGCGTGCCGACCTGGCGGTCTTCGACGTCGACGCCCGCACGGTGCCGGACGCGCTCGCCGAGCTCGTCGAGGACGGCGCCGGGCGGGCGGCCGCCACCGTGATCCGCGGGGTCGTCCGCGCGGCGGCGGGCGTCGTCACCGAACCGGCTTCACCGCACATGGACACCGCCGCACCGCACCAGGAGGAACGATGACCGAGTCCGCACCCCACCCCGGCATGGCCGCACGCCGAACCGTCACCGGTGAGCTGATCGAGTGGCTCGACGTCCCGAAGCGCGCGATCGCCCTCGGCATGGAACCGCACCCCGAGGGCGGCTGGTACGTCCGCACCTGGACCTCGCCGGCGACGGTCACCACCCCCGCGGGGGAGCGTCCCGCCGCCACGCTGATCCACTTCCTGCTGCCCCCGGGCGAGGCCTCCGCCTGGCACCGGGTCACGAGCGACGAGATCTGGATGTGGCACGGCCCGGACACCGTCGACCTGCAGCTCGGCGGCGACGGTGACGTCCCCGAGCCCGGCGCGACGATCACCCTCGGCCCGGACGCCGGACGCGACCGGGTGAACGACGCGCAGGCGTTCGTGCGCGGCGGCGTGTGGCAGCGGACGATCCCGGGCGACGGCGAGGTGCTGCTGAGCTGCCTGGTGTCGCCGGGCTTCTCGTTCGACGACTTCACGATGGCCGACGACGGGGACCCTGCCGCCGAGTAGCACCGCGACACCGTTTCGCGTTGGTATCCCACCGCGAAGTACACTTCGACCTGCCCCCACCCCCCCTCGCACGAAGGCCCGACCGTGACCCGTCACCTCCGCTTCACCCTCGCCGTCGCCACCGCCGCGGTCGCCGCCCTCGCCCTGTCGGCCTGCTCCGCCGGGGGCAGCGGCAACGCCGACGGCACCGTGACCGACGGCAAGCTCACGATCGCCACCGGCGACCCGGCGTACTCGCCCTGGATCGAGGACAACAAGCCCGAGTCCGGCAAGGGCTTCGAGTCCGCCGTGGCGTACGCGGTCGCGAAGGAGATGGGCTACGGCGAGTCGGACGTCGTGTGGAAGCGCAGCACCTTCGACAGCGCCATCGCCCCGGGCCCGAAGGACTGGGACCTCAACGTCCAGCAGTTCTCGATCGACGCGAAGCGCAAGAAGGCCGTCGACATGTCGAGCGCCTACTACACGACGACCCAGGCGGTCGTGACGACGTCCGGGTCGAAGGCCGCCGACGACACCACCATCGCCGCGCTCAAGCAGGACGCCATCGGCGTCGCGACCGGTTCGACGAGCATCGCGAGCGTCAAGGACGTCCTCGGGGTCACGCCGAAGGTGTTCAACTCCAACGACGACGCCGTGCTCGCGCTCAAGTCCGGGCAGATCGACGCGATCGTCACCGACCTGCCGACGGCCTTCTACATGGCCTCGGCGCAGGTCGACGACGGCACCGTGTCCGCGCAGTTCCCGTCCGACGGCAAGGGCGACGAGTTCGGCTTCGTCCTGCCGAAGGACTCGGAGCTCACGAGCAAGGTCGACAAGGCCCTGAAGACCCTCGACGACGACGGCACCCTGCAGGACCTGCAGACCAAGTGGCTGTCGTCGGAGACCGGTACGCCGGTCCTGAAGTAACCGGATGACCCTGCCAGCAGGGGCCGGCACCCCGGTCGCCGCACCCGCGCCGAGCCAGGTCGAGCTCGAGCGTCGGCTCTACCGTCGCCAGCGTGGCCGTCGCTCCGTCGTGGTGTCGGTCGTCTCCACCCTGGTCGTGCTCGCCGTCGTGTACTTCGGCGTCGTGAACACCCCCGGGTGGGCGGCGGTGCAGCAGTCGTTCTTCGACCCGGAGACCGCGGTCGACACGTTCCCGGACATCCTGCTGGGCCTCTGGCTGAACGTCCGGATCCTGTTCTTCAGTGCCATCGGCGTCGCCGTCTTCGGCACGTTGCTCGCGGTCGTCCGCGGCCTGCGCAACCCGGTGTTCTTCCCGCTGCGGATGCTCGCGACCGGCTACACGGACCTGTTCCGCGGTCTGCCGCTCATCATCGTGCTCTACCTGGTCGGCTACGGCATCCCCGGACTCGGGGTGTTCCCGCGGCTCCCCGCCGAGGTCTGGGGCACGATCGCGATCACCCTGACCTACTCGTCCTACATCGCCGAGGTGCTCCGGGCCGGCATGGAGGCCGTGCACCCCTCCCAGCGTCTGGCCGCCCGGTCGCTCGGACTGTCGCACGCCAAGACCCTGCGGCTCGTGGTGCTGCCGCAGGCGATCCGCAAGGTCACGCCGGCGCTGATGAACGACTTCGTGTCGATGCAGAAGGACGTCGGTCTGGTGTCGATCCTCGGTGCCGTCGATGCGGTCCGCTCCGCCCAGATCGCGCAGGCCGAGACCTACAACTTCACGCCGTACTTCGTCGCCGGACTGCTGTTCGTGGTGATCAGCCTGCCGCTGATCCGCGTCACGGACGCGATCGCGCGTCGCCAGCAGCGGCGCGAGCAGATCGGAGGGACCGTATGAGCGAGGCCGGCCTGGAGGCCCGTGGTGCGTCCGGTGCGGACGCCGCGGTCCTCGAACTGCGCGGGTTGCGCAAGGCCTTCGGCGAGCACGAGGTCCTGCGCGGGATCGACCTGACGGTCCACCGCCACCAGGTCATCTGCGTCATCGGGGCCTCGGGCTCCGGCAAGTCGACGCTGCTCAAGACGGTCAACCTGCTCGAGGGCATCGACGACGGCGAGATCCTGCTGCAGGGCACGGACATCGCCGACCCGCGCATCGCCGTCGACGCCGTGCGGGCGCGCATCGGCGTGGTGTTCCAGCAGTTCAACCTGTTCCCGCACATGAGCGTGCTCGACAACGTCACGCTCGCCTCCCGCCAGGTGCACGGCATCGGACGGGCCCAGGCCGAGGACACTGCTCGACGGCTGCTCGACCGGATCGGGCTCGCCTCGTTCGCCGATGCGTACCCCGACCGCCTGTCCGGCGGGCAGCAGCAGCGCGTCGCCATCGTCCGGGCGATCGCGTCGGACCCGGAACTCCTGCTGCTCGACGAGGTCACGAGCGCCCTCGACCCGCAGCTCGTCGGCGAGGTGCTCGACCTGGTCACCGAGCTGAAGCGACAGGGTTCGACGATCCTGATGACGACGCACGAGATGCACTTCGCACGGAACGTCGCCGACCGGATCGTGTTCCTGCACCGCGGCGAGGTCGTCGAACAGGGTTCCCCCGCCGACGTCCTCGACCACCCGCAGCACCCGGCGCTCGTCGAGTTCCTCGCCCGCGTGCACGCCTAGGGCGTCAGCAGCACCTTGCCGATCACCTCGCCGTCGCGCACGCGGCGGTGGGCCTCCTCGACCTCGGCCAGGGGCAGCACCGAGTCGATGACCGGGCGCACCCGGCCGTCGGCGACCAGCGGCCACACGTTGTAGCGGACCGCCTCGACGATGTCGGCTTTCTCGGCGAGCGGCCGTGCGCGCAGGGTCGTGCCGCTGATCGTCGCGCGCTTCCGCATCAGCACACCGAAGTCGAGCTCGGCGGTGCGGCCGCTGCCCGAGGCGATGACCGCGATGTGCCCGTTCGGGGCGAGGGCACGCAGGTTCCGCTCCAGGTAGGACGGTCCGACGACGTCGAGCACCACGTCGACGCCGACACCGTCGGTGAACGCCAGGACGCGTTCCACGAAGTCCTCCGTGCGGTGGTCGATGACCAGATCGGCGCCGAGGTCACGGGACGCGGCGACCTTGCGGTCGCCGCCGCTCGTCGCGATCACCGTCGCACCGAGGGCCTTCGCCCACAGCACCGCGTGCGACCCCATGCCGCCCGTTCCGCCGTGCACCAGGAGGGTCTGCCCGGGGCGGAGCCCGGCGAGCATGCCGATGTTGGAGTAGACCGTGCAGGCGGCCTCGGGCAGACCGGCCGCCTCGACCAGGTCGACGCCCTCGGGGACCGGCAGCACCTGGGTGACCGGCGCGACCACGAGTGCCGCGTACCCGCCGCCGGAGAGCAACGCGCACACCCGGTCGCCCACCGCCACGGTCGTGACGCCCGCACCGACGGCCCGTACCGTGCCGGAGACCTCGAGCCCGAGGATCTCCGACGCCCCGGGCGGCGGCGGGTAGTTCCCGGCGCGCTGCTGCAGGTCGGCGTTGTTGACGCCGGCCGCGGCGACCTCGATCAGGACCTCGTCCGTGCCGGGTTCGGGGTCGGGCAGGTCGGTGACGGACATGGAAGCGTCGTCGAACGTGATGGCTCGCATGCCCTCGACGGTACGCGCCGCATGCCTCCGGCCGGCTGCCGGTCGCGCACAACCGCCGCCGGTCTCCCTGTGGAGGTTCCCTGTACGCTCGACGACGGATCTGCACCTCATCCGGGGGAGTGCGGACAGATCGAGGGGGACTCTCCACCATGCCCAAGAAGCTCATCGCGCTGGCCACCGCCAGCCTCGCACTCACGCTGCTCGCCGGTTGCTCGGGCGGCGACGGCGGTTCGTCCGGTGGCGACTCGGGCTCGTCCAGCGCACCGTCGGCCTCGAAGACCGCCGCCGCAGCACCCGCCCAGACCAAGGAAGAAGCCTGCTCCCTGCTCGAGAACGAACTCGCGTCGTTCCTCAAGGAGCAGGGTTCGAGCTCTGCCCCGGCTGAGCCGAAAGCCCGTGCGGCACTCGTCGACGAGTTCGTCCAGCGCATCGACTCGGCACTGACGAAGGTCTCGAACGAGCAGGTGCACGACACGTTCGAGGACTTCTCCGGCGCGGCGAAGGGCTACAGCTCCGCCATCCGTTCCGGCGCGGCCGAGGACTCCGCCGAGGTCGAGAAGGCCCAGTCCGACGTACAGACCACGCTCGACCAGGTCTCGGCGGTCTGCCCCGCCAAGAGCTGAGCGGGCTCACGCCCCGCCCCACGCACCACGACGCCCCGCCACTCCGGTCACAGGAGCGGCGGGGCGCCGTGCTTCCCCGGGGGAACGGGCGTCAGACGGCCGCGGGCTGCGAGGCGTCGAGGCGTGCGACGTCCTCCGGCCGCAGCCGCACGGTCGGCGCCGTGATCGAGTTCAGGATCGACTGCGGTCGCGACGCACCGGGGATCGGTACGACGACGTCGCTCTTCTGCAGCTCCCACGCCAGGGCGATGACCTGCGGGGTGACCCCGCGGTCGCGGGCGATGTACGCGAAGTCCTCGAACGCCGTGCCGAGGTCCGCCGCGCTCCCGATGCCGCCGAGGGGGCTCCACGGCAGGAACGCGATGCCGAGCTCGTCGCACAGTTCGAGTTCCGGCTCGCTCGACCGGAACTTCGGTGAGTACTGGTTCTGCACCGATGCCAGGCGTCCGCCGAGCACCTCGTTCGCGGTGCGGATCTGGTCCGGGTCGGCGTTCGAGATGCCCGCCATCCGGATGACGCCCTCGTCGAGCAGCTCGGCGAGCGCCCCGATCGAGTCCGCGTACGGCACGGCCGGGTCGGGGCGGTGGAACTGGTAGAGCCCGATGGACTCGACACCGAGACGCTTCGCCGAGGCCTTCGCTGCCTCCTTCAGGTACTCCGGGTGCCCGTTCTGCGCCCAGTTGCCGGTTTCGGGACGCAGGTGGCCGCCCTTCGTCGCGATGAGCACGTCCGAGGTGTCGTCGTGGAACTCCCGGACGGCCCGCGCGATGAGCTCCTCGTTGTGCCCCACCTCGTCGTGGCCGCCCAGGTGGTACGCGTCGGCGGTGTCGATGAGCGTGACACCGTTCTCGAGCGCTGCGTGGATCGTGGCGATGGACTGACGCTCGTCCGGCCGGCCCTCGATCGACATGGGCATCCCGCCCAGACCGATGGCACTGACGGACACGTCTCCGATGACTCGTTGCTTCATCGGCCCAGCATGCGCCCGGCCCCGAGGGTGACGCCCAGTTCCCGCACCGACGAGGCGCCCGCACCGTCGAGCCTCCCCCTCGTCACCGACGAGCCCACGCCGGCGCGTGTTCCGGCAGCGGGCCGAACGCGATGCCGCGGGCGTAGAGGCCCCGGACCGGCGGGACCCAGCGCGCGAGCAGCACCGGGAGCAGCGGCGGACCGTCCTGCAGGTGCCCGGCGAAGGCCCGTTCGAACACGACCCGGTGCAGCACGGCCTGCGCGGCCTGCACCAGGGCGGCGGGCGGGGTCCGACGACGCTGGACGGCTGCGAGCGCCCGGTCGAGGCCGCCACCGCGGAGCCCGCGTCGGAGCGCCGGCACCAGGATCGTCGCGGTCGCCACCGCGTCCTGCACCGCGAGGTTGATGCCGACCCCGCCGGCGGGCGACATCGCGTGCGCGGCGTCCCCGATGCAGAGCAGACCCGGGCGCCACCACCGGCGCAGGCGGTCCATCCGGACGTCGAGCACGTGCACCTCGTCCATCGAGGCGATCGCGTCGACCCGGTCCGCGAAGTCCGGCCGGAGCCGCGCCACCCGGGCACGGAAGGCCGCCACCCCTGCAGCGCGCAGGGCCGTGTCCGAACCCTTCGGCGCGAAGTACGCGACCTGGTGGTACTCCGGCCGCGGGAAGCTCAGCAGCACGTCCCGGTCCGAGAACGCGGGGGTGAGGGCGCTCGCCGCGTCCCCGGGGTGCCGGGGCAACCGGAACCACCAGGTGTCGAACGGCACCCGGAACGCTCGCGGCACGAGCCCGGCGGCGCGACGCAGCACCGAGTTCCGCCCGTCGCAGGCGATCACGACGTCGGCGCGGAGTTCCCCGGGTTCGTCGGTCCCGTCCCTCGGCCGCAGGTGGACCCCGGTCACGACCCCGTTCTCCTCGATGAGTCCGGTCGCCGCCCCGCCCATCGAGATGCGGAACGACGGTTCCTCACGGGCGGCGGTCACGAGCAGGTCGAGCAGGTCCCACTGCGGCACCATCGCCACGTGGTCGTACGGGGGCGCGAGACGCGAGAAGTCACCGAGCAGCAGCCGGGAGCCGTCGGGCATCGGCAGCGAGAAGTCGTCGAGGCGTGACTGCGGCAACGCCCGGAACGGTGCACCGAGTCCGAGTTCGTCGAGCAGCCGGATGGTCGAGGCGTGCACCGTGTCGCCCCGGAAGTCCCGGTTGAAGTCGTCGTGCCGCTCGAGCACGCGCACGTCGACGCCGGCGCGGGCGAGCAGCAGCCCGAGGACGACCCCTGCGGGGCCGCCACCGACCACCGCGACCGTTGTCCGCGACACCGTCACCATGCCCGGGACGCTACCCCGGTACGGACCGGAGGCGCGTGGCGGCCGCGACCCGCGCCTCCAGGCCGGAACCCCCACGCGTTCTCCGACCCGACACGCGTCGGACGACCGGTGTCCGGTCGGATGGGTGGTGTCGCTGCGCGCCGGTCAGGCGCTGGCGGACACCGACGACGATCCGGAACCGCTGTCGACGGCGTTCGCGAAGACGACCCCGCCCCAGGCGATGACCACGATCGCGAGCACGAAGCCGATCGCCGCGATCCACCACGACGGCTTCCGTCGGATCCACGCGCCGATCGACAGCACGATCGTGGCGACCCCGATGACGAAGGCGCCACCGACCGCGATGGCCGCGCCACCGAAGTACCCACCGGGTGTGCACCCGGCCGAGGCGTCGCACTCTGCCCTGGCCGAGGCGATCGCGACGATGCCGACGACCGCCGTGATCGCGGTCATGACGGCGCCGAACACCAGGAGCAGCACCGTCGAGATCCGGTCGGCGAGCTTCGCCGGCGGGAACAGCGTGGTGCCACCGCGCTCCCACGCCGCGCGCTGCGCGTCCGTAGGGCCGGAGGAGGACTGCGGCGGAGGGCCGGGGACGTTGGACCAGGTCATGCGTGCAGTCCTACCGCGCCTCGACCCCGAACGCCTGTGCGAGCCGCTGGATCTTCTGCGCCCGACCGAGCCGCGGCAGGTCGGAACCGTCGCGGATGACCCGCCCGCGGGCCTCGAAGTCGTCGAGGAAGTCCTGCGCCCAGGCGACGTCGGTCGGGGTGGGGGAGATGACCTCGTTGATGACGGGGAGCTGCTCGGTGTCCAGGCAGAGCTTGCCGGTGAGGCCGAGCGACACGGCCACCTGCGACTGCTCGCGGAGGATCGGGTGTGACGAGCCGACCGTGGGGCCGTCGATCGGACCCGGCAGGTCGCCGACGCGCGAGGCGACGACCAGCTTCGATCGCGGGTACGCCATCGCGAGCGTGTCGGCGCTGGTCCCGGTGTCGCGGCGGTAGTCACCGGAACCGAAGGCCAGGCGGAACGCGCCCTGCGCCTTGGCGATCGACACGGACTCCTCGATGCCCAGGGCCGACTCGACCAGGGCGATCACCGGCGTCTGGCCGCCGAGCCGGTGCCAGGTGTCGGTGACCTGGGCGGGGGACTCGGTCTTGGCGAGCATGACGCCCTGCAGACCGGGCAGGCCGCGGAGCTCCTCGACGTCGTCCGCCCAGAAGTCCGTCGTGACGTCGTTGATGCGCACCCAGGCCTCGCCGCCGCCGGCGAGCCAGGCGGCGACGCCCTGCCGGGCCGAGGGCTTCGCGGCGGGGTCGACCGCGTCCTCGATGTCCAGGATGATCTGGTCGGCGCGGGAGCGCTGGGACTTGTCGAACCGGTCGGTGGCGGTGCCGGAGACCAGCAGCCACGACCGTGAGATCTCGGCGGGGACCGATCGACGCCGGTTCGGCGTGGGGGCGGACGGAGTGGTGCGGTCGTCGATGGCCATGCCCCGTTGGTACCACACCGGACGGGGCCGCCGTCGGATCGGACGCGCCGCACGCCGGGTCGGACGCGCCACACGTCGGGTCGGACGACGGTCGCGTCCGTGCGGAAACCCCGAAACCTCGGTTCATTGCCAGAGAGGCCGTCCGGTTCCGCCTACAGTGTCGGATGTGTGGCGAGCGGACAGGGTGACCGACGGTGAGGACGACGTGAACGACGACGTCCCCGTCGAGGGTGCCCGCGCGCGCCCCGACGACGATCGAGACGAGCAGCAGGACGTGGACCAGGAACGGACCGACGACGAGCCGGACCGCACGCTCCGCCCGGAGCTGCAGATGACGAGCCCGCAGGCGATCAGCCTGGGGGACCCGCGGCTGCAGGCCGGCAACGCGGCCGAACCGACGTGGGACGGCTGGCGCACCCAGCTGACCGGCGTCGGTGGCACGAGCCCGCTCACGCACTTCAGTGACCACCCGCGCGCCCGCATCGAGCTCTCGACCACCCACCCGGGCGGTCTCGCGCAGTTCATCACCGGCAAGACGACCCTGCTGTCCAGCCTGATCCGCGACGAGGTGGCGCTCCGTGCCGCCCGCGTGGCCGCCGGACACGTCGAGGCGAAGGGCACCGAGCTGGCCACGGTGCGCGGCATCGACGCCGTGAAGCTCGGCATCGGCATGGCCGACTGGAAGCACGGCGACGAGCAGTTCCGCGGCCCGGTGCTCCTGCGCCCCCTGGCGATCCGCCGGCACGGACGCGACTTCGAGGTGCGCCTGCTCGGCGAACCGGTGCTCAACCCGGGCCTCGCCGACGCGCTGCACGAGCAGTTCGGGGTCATCCTCGACGCGCAGTCCTTCGTGGCCCTCGCGCAGCAGGACGGCTCCTTCACGCCGAACCCCGTCATCGACCGCCTGCGTGGCCTGACCGCGCACATCCCCGGCTTCTCGGTGCACGCCCGACTCGTGGTGTCCACCTTCGCCGAGGTCGCGACCGGCATGGTCGAGGACACCGGCGACCTGTCGCACCCCGTGCTCGACGCCCTGGCGGGCAACCCGAGCGCGAAGTGGCAGGTCGAGCAGTCCTACCACCCGGTCGAGCAGACCCCGTCGGACGAGCGCAGCCCGGAGACCGACACGCTCCTGCTCGACGCCGACGACGAGCAGGAGAACGTGATCGCGCAGATCACGGCCGGCAACTCCATCGTCGTGAAGACCCTGCCCGGCACCGGTGGCACCCAGACCATCGTGAACGCCCTGGGCGGCCTGGTCGCCGCGAACAAGCGCGTGCTCGTCGTGAGCCCGCGCCGCGCCACCCTGCGGGGCATCGCCGCCCGCTTCGGTGAGGTCCAGCTGCCCGGGGTCGCGGTCACGCCGTCGACCCTGCGCCGCGACGTCGTCCGTGCCATCGCCCGGAACGAGAAGGCCGCGCGTCCGAACCTCCGCGAGGTCGACGACGCGCTGGTCCGCCTGCGCAAGGTGCTGAAGGACTACCGCGGATCGCTCACCCGCAAGGACCCCGACTTCGGCGTCTCGGTGCTCGACTGCCTGGTGGAGCTGTCGCGCCTGTCGCTGCTGCCCGTCGCCCCGTCGACCACCGCGCGCCTGTCGAAGCAGTCCGTCGCCTCGATGGTCGACGGCCGCTCGCGCGTCGCCGAGACGATGGTCAGCGCCGCGAACCTCGGTGAGTTCCGCTACGGCCCCGACGACTCGCCCTGGTACGGCGCGAAGTTCGGTTCGAGCGACGGTGCCCAGCGTGCGCACCGCATCGCGAAGGACCTCGACGCCGACGGTCTGCCGACCCTGCTCCGCCGCGCCCACGACCTGGTGAGCTCGACGCACATGCGCCAGTTCACGACGATCAACGAGCTCGGCATCTACCTGCGCCTGCTCACCGAGATCCGCGACACGCTCGACCGCTTCCTGCCGGTGGTCTTCGACCGGTCGGTGTCCGAGCTCGTGGCCGCCACCGCCCCCCGCGGCGAGGGCGCTCCGATGTCGTCGACGAACCGTCGCCGGCTCAAGAAGCTCGCCCGCGAGTACGTCCGACCGGGCGTGCACGTGTCCGACCTGCACGAGGCCCTGACCCGCGTCCAGCAGCAGCGCGTGCTCTGGCAGCGTTACGTCGCCGCCGGCGTGAACCCCGAGGTGCCCACGGGCATCGCCGACGTCCAGGTGCTGTTCTCGAACGTCGCCGAGGACCTCGCGCGACTCGACGAGCCGCTGGGTCGCACCGAGCGCGACCGCCAGCTCGCGAACACCCCGGTCGACCAGCTCGTCCCGACCATCGCCGAGCTCGCCGCCGAGTCCGACGTCCTGCACAACCTGCAGGAGCGCACCGAACTCATGCAGACCCTGCGCGACCTGCAGCTCGAGCCGCTCATCACCGACCTGGCGAACCGGCACGTGCCGGACGTGCAGGTGCCGGCCGAGCTCGAGCTCGCCTGGTGGCAGTCCGCCCTCGAGACCATGCTCGAGTCCGACCGGGCACTGCTCGGCGCGAACACCGACATGCTCGACCGGGTCGAGGCCGACTTCCGTCTGGTGGACGACGCCCACGCGGCCGGGGTCTCCCAGGGCCTGGCGTGGCAGCTCGCCGAGAACTGGAAGGTCGGTCTCGTCGACTGGCCCGAAGAAGCGACGGCGCTCAAGACCCAGCTCCGCGACGGCGCGATCACGTCGCGCCTGCTGCAGGACTCCGCACCGCACCTGTCCCGGTCGATCGCACCAGTCTGGCTCGCCAGCCCGTACGAGGTGCCGCAGATCGCCGACACGATGCCCTTCGACACGGTGATCCTGGTCGACGCCGGCGCCGTGACGATCGCCGAGACCGTCGGAGCCGTCCGTCGTGCCCGGCAGACCGTCGTGTTCGGCGACCCGGTCACCCAGACGCCGTCGCCGTTCCGCATCGCCGTGGACCCCGAGCACCGGGCACTGCAGGTCGACGAGGGCACGCTCGACGCGTTCCACGCCGACTCCGCCCTGGCGAAGCTGTCCACCCTGCTGCCGACCCTGTCGCTGTCGCGGTCGTACCGCGCCGGCGGCGAGGACCTCGCCGAGCTCGTGAACCGTCGCTTCTACGGCGGCAAGATCGAGTCCCTGCCGTGGGCCGGCTCGTTCCTCGGCCACGGCTCGATCGCGCTCGACTACGTCAGCGACGGCAAGGCCGTCCCGGACCCCGAGTCCGGTGCCGTCGAGAGCGTCGACGCCGAGGTGGACCGCGTGGTCCGGCTCGTCATCGACCACGCCCGCACCCGTCCGACCGAGTCGCTCATGGTCATCACGGCCTCGGCGAAGCACGCTGTGCGTGTCGAGCAGGCCGTGCTGACCGCCGCCCAGGGCCACAAGGACCTGACCGAGTTCGTCATCGGCGACCGTGCCGAGCCGTTCATCGTGGCGACGCTCGAGCAGTCGGTGGCGCAGAGCCGCGACCGCGTCGTGTTCTCCATCGGCTACGGCCGCACCCCGCACGGCCGCGTGCTGCGCGACTTCGGTCCGCTCGGCAAGCCCGGTGGCGAGCGGCTGCTGGCCGTCGCCATGACCCGCGCGCGTCGCTCGATGGTCATCGTCACCTGCTTCCAGCCGTCGGACATCGAGGCCGAGCGCATGGGCCACGGCACCGTCGCCCTCGCCGAGATCCTGGCCGAGGTGCGTGCCCGGACCACCGCCGAGTACGTGCCGGACGACTCCGACCCGCTGCTCGTCGACCTGGCCCGGCGCCTCGAGATGCGTGGCATCCCGGTGGCGCTCGGACACCGCGGCAAGCTCGGCCTCGTCGCCGCGCACGGCGGGGTGTGCGTCACGATCGAGACCGACGCGTCGCTGGTCAAGGGATCGCTGCGTGAGTCCCTGCGCCTGCGTCCCGAGGTGCTCCGCCGACTGGGCTGGCACTACGTGCGCGTGCACGCGTTCCAGCTGTTCTCCGACCCGGACCGCGTCGCCGACACCGTCGCCGCCGTGCTCGGGGTCGACCGCGGCGCCACGCAGGAGATCTCGATCCCGCCGATCCCCGCCCGGCGATGACGTCTCGGCCGAGCCGCCGGGCCTCGCGGCCCGCCGGGCCGGTGACGCCGGAGACGGACCAGCTGGTGGGCACGTGGACGCGGGTCGACGACGCGTCGTCGGCCGCGCCTCCCATCCGGCCCGCCGACGGAGGCGAGACGGACGATCTGTCGGGAGGCCCGGTGCGGCGCCGCAGACGAGTCACCACCCAGCCGGTGGCGGGCTACGACCCGGCGCCACCGCCGGAACCGGCGCGGCACCGCGACGGTGAGAACGACGACCAGCTCCGGCGCGACGTCCCCCCACATTGGTAACCGGTAGCCTGGCCCGTGATGACTGAGACCGCGCGGCAGCGCCCCGACTGGCAGACCTGGCCGAACCTGATCACGCTGTTCCGCCTCGTGCTGATCCCGGTGTTCATCGGCCTCGTCGTCGCCGGGCACCCCGGGTGGGCGCTCGTCACCCTCGTCGTGATCGGCGTGAGCGACTGGGCCGACGGCTTCATCGCCCGGAAGTTCGACCAGGGGTCCAAGCTCGGCAAGGCGATCGACCCCGTCGCCGACCGCCTGGCCATCATCGCGATCGTGCTGTCCCTGGTGCTCGTCGGCCTGCTGCCCTGGTGGGTGGTGGCCGTCGTCGTGCTCGTCGACCTGGTGCTCGTCGTCCTGTCGAGCGTGCTGTTCCACGGCAACCCGGACCTCGACGTCACGTGGACGGGCAAGATCCGCTCGGCTCTGCTGTTCGTCGGGCTGCCGGTGCTGCTGTTCTCCGCGGTGCACACCGTCGACGAGAACGCACCCTGGGTCCGGGTCGTGGCCCTGGTGTTCGTGTACCTCGGCACCGCGGGCCACGTGCTCGCCGGTGCCCAGTACGCCGTCGCGATGTTCGCGAAGCGCCGCGCGGTCCCCGCCGCCTGACGCGGGCGCCCGTCTCCGCAAACACCGGTGTTCGCGCTGCGCACCGCGGTTTGCGGGTGTGCGGCGCACGAACACCGGTGTCCTGCGGTGGCCCCGAGGCTAGAGCTTCGTCGAGCCGCCGATGCCGGGCCCCTCGGGAGCGTTCGACGGGGCGATGTGCGCCCCCGTGCTCGCGGTGCCGCCGGTCTGCGGGCGGAGCAGGTCGCGGATCTCGAGCAGCACCTCGACGTCGGTCGGGGGCACGTCCTGCGGGGTCTGCTGCTCGTCGTTCTTGGCGCGCTCGAACGCCGCCTTCTTCAGGTGGTTGACGGGCACGACGAGCGCGAAGTACACGACGGCGGCGATGATGACGAAGTTCAGGACGGCGCCGATGATCGCGCCGAACTTCAGTTCTGCGTCATCGCCGGAGAACGTGGGGATCGCGACGACCAGCGCCTCGTCGAGGCTCGACGCGTTGAACACCGCACCGATGAGCGGGTTGATCAGGGCGTTGACGATCGTGGTGACGATCGCGGTGAACGCCGCACCGATGACGACTGCGACGGCCAGGTCGATGACGTTGCCGCGGAGCAGGAACTCCTTGAAGCCCTTCATGCGAGGGTCTCCTTCCGGGTCGAGGACGGCCGCCGAGTGGCGACGCGCCCCAAGCTATCCGGAGAGCGCAGACCCCGTCAGGACGCGGCGGGCTTCGAGCTGCTGGGCTTCGACTCGGTCTTCCCCGCCGGCTCGGACTTCTTCGGCTCGGACTTCGCGGGGGTGCTCGACGAGCCCTCGGACTTCGGGGCCGGGCGCGAGTCGGTGCGGTAGAAGCCGCCACCGTTGAAGGTCACGCCGACGGGAGAGAACACCTTCCGCAGGACGCCGCCGCAGACCGGGCACTCCGTCAGGGTGGCGTCGGAGAAGGACTGCTTGATGTCGAACGCGTTGTCGCACTCGGTGCAACGGTACGAGTAGGTGGGCACGTCAGCTCCGGAACGTGATGATGCGCGACGGCGTGATGATGCCGTCAACGGGTTCGTCGTGGGGTTCGCGCGGGACCTCGTCGAGGTACTCCGCGTCGAAGATCACAGCATAGACGGGCGGACGGTTCGCCATGGACCCGAGGGTCTTGTCGTAGTAGCCGCGTCCCCAGCCCATGCGGACGCCGTCGTGCCCGACCGCCGCCGCCGGGGCGAGGATCGCGTCGACGTCGTTGATCGCGAGCGGGGACAGGACCTCGCCGACCACCTCGGGCAGGCCGAGCAGGCTCTCGGTCTCGCTCTCGCCGTCGCCCACGGCCCAGTCGAGCAGCCCGTCCTCGCGGGTGACGGGCAGCAGCACGCGGATGCCCTGCCCGAACGCCCAGTTCAGGAACGGGCGGACGTTCGGCTCGTCCGGTGCGGACAGGTACAGGGCGAGGGACGTCACCTGGCGTTCCTCGACGAAGCGCTGCAGGGTCGCGGTCAGGGTCTGGGTGTCCGCGTCGCGTTCGGTCGTGGTCCGGGTGCGCCGCCGCTGCCGGAGCTCGGCTCGCAGGGCGCGCTTCTCGTTCCCGAGATCGGCGATCATGCGCAGGAGTCTACCGAGGGGGTACGGTTGCGGCTTCCCGCCGGGAACACGCGGGGTCCCGTGTCCCCCGGAGCGACGACATGCCCTCGAAAGGGGGATCGGATACGGTCTGACCATGGGCTTCCAGATTTCGAAGGCGGTGATCCCGGCCGCAGGGCTGGGTACCCGCTTCCTCCCCGCGACCAAGGCGATGCCGAAGGAGATGCTCCCGGTCGTCGACAAGCCGGCCATCCAGTACGTGGTGGAAGAGGCTGTCGGTGCCGGGCTGACCGACGTGCTGATGATCACCGGGCGCAACAAGAACGCGCTCGAGAACCACTTCGACCACGTGTCGGAGCTCGAGGAGACCCTCCGCAAGAAGGGCGACCACGAGAAGCTGCAGAAGGTGAACCAGTCGACGGACCTCGCCGACATGCACTACGTGCGGCAGGGCGACCCGCTCGGCCTCGGCCACGCCGTGCTCCGCGCGAAGATGCACGTCGGCCGCGAGCCGTTCGCCGTGCTCCTCGGTGACGACATCATCGACGCCCGCGACCCGCTGCTCCAGCGCATGATCGAGGTCCAGGGCGAGAAGAACGCCACCATCGTGGCCCTGCTCGAGGTCCCCGAGTCACAGACCCACCTGTACGGCATCGCCACGGTCGAGCCGACCGACACCGACGACGTGGTGAAGATCACCGGGCTCGTCGAGAAGCCCCCGCAGGGCGAGGCGCCCTCGAACCTGGCCATCATCGGCCGCTACGTCATCCGTCCCGAGGTCTTCGACGTCCTCGAGAAGCAGGAGCCGGGCAAGGGCGGCGAGATCCAGCTGACCGACGCGCTCATGAAGATGGCGAGCGCCGAAGAGTGGACCGGCGGCGTGTACGGCGTCGTGTTCCGTGGACGCCGGTACGACACCGGTGACAAACTCGACTACATCAAGGCGATCGTGCAGCTCGCCTCGGACCGCGATGACCTCGGCCCCGACCTCAAGTCGTGGCTGAAGGAGTTCAACGCGGGCGAATAGTCGGCCATCCCGCTCGGGTCCGTCAGATCACGGACCCGGGCGGGACACCCCGTCCCGCACAGCGGCGGGACCCCGGAGGAACCCAGCGATGACGACGATCCCGACCCTGTCCCACGGGCGGGTCACCATCCGGCCCCTCCGGCTCCGCGACACCCGCGACCTCGACGCGGCACTCGCGACGAACCGCTCGTGGCTCCGTACCTGGGAGGCCACGAACCCCTCCGGACACGTCTCGACCGACGTCCGGGGCAGCATCCGCGCGCTCCAGGCCAACGCCCGCGCGGGACTCGGACTCCCGTTCGCGATGGAGCTCGACGGCCGCTTCGTCGGTCAGCTCAACGTCTCCGGCATCTCCTACGGCTCGCTGGCGAGTGCCTCCATCGGCTACTGGGTCGTCGAGGACGCAGCCGGCCACAACGTGACGCCGATCTCGGTCGCCCTCGCCGTCGACCACTGCTTCCGGTCGCTCGGCGTGCACCGGATCGAGATCTGCATCCGGCCGGAGAACGCTCCGAGCCTGCGCGTCGTAGAGAAGCTCGGCTTCCGGTACGAGGGACTCCGTCGCCGGTACATCCACATCAACGGGGACTGGCGCGACCACTTCTGCTTCGCGCTGGTGGCGGAAGAGGTCCGCGGCGGCGTCCTCGAGCGCTGGGTCCAGGGGCAGGTTCCTCACGGGGTGGGCACCGTGCCGCTCGCCGCACGCGACGAGGCGGCGATGCCGCTGGACACGACGCCCCGCATCTGACGGGCCGCCTCTGACGGCCTGGAGGCGCGGCTCGCCTTCCGCAGATTCCGCCCCGACACGCGCAACACGCGTCCGGCAATGACGCGGCGCGGGAACCGCCGCCCCTACCGTGTTCGCATGGCAGGAATCGGCTCGTGGGGTGGCGGCATCGTCCTGCTCGTCGCGGCCGTCCTCTGGCTCGTCTACCTGATGCCGTCGTGGGCCGCCCGCCGCCAGTACCTGGCCACCGAGCGGAACGCCATCCGGCTGCAGCAGACCCTCCGGATCCTGGCGCAGACCGCCGAGCTGCCGGACGAGGTCCGCATCGAGATGAACGCGAAGTCCCTCGCCCAGGCGCAGCGCGTCGCCCGGTCCGAAGAGGCCAAGCGCACCGCCATCGTCCGAGCCCACGAGGCAGCGCGGCAGCGTGAGATCACCCGCCGCCTGGCCGAGCAGGCCCCGGTGCTCGAGCGGGCGTCCGCCGTGCCGGCCCTGACCGCGATGCGCATGCGCCGTTCCCGGCTCGGGGCGACCCTGTTCGGCACGCTCGGCATCGTCGTGGCCCTCGTGGTCTTCGTCGCGGCACCGTCGCTCTGGCTCGTCGGTGTCGCCGGACTCGTCGCCGCCGGTGGGTCCGCAGCGGTCCTTGCCCAGCTGCACCAGGTGGCGACGGCGCGGAAGCAGCGTCTCGCGGCCGGCGAGACGGGCGCGACCCGCGCCTCCCGGCCGTCCACCGCCTGGACGGACCCGGCCCCGCCCCTGTCGACCGAGCAGCCCGCCGCGCCCGCTGCGGATCGCTCGTGGACCCCGAACCACGTGCCCAAGCCCCTCTACGTGGAGCGGCCGACAGCACCGGCTGCATCGCCCGAGTCGTCGGCGGAACTCGCTGCCCGGTTGAAGGAGCGCGTCGCCGCGGCCAAGGCGGAAGCCGAGGCCGAAGCGGCGGCGATCCGCGCGGGGGAGTCCGACCCCTCGCTGGCGCGGGTTTCGCGGATGCGACCCGAGCTCGAGGAAGCTGCGGCATCGCTGTCCGCGCACGACCAGGGTCGTCTGGCCGAGCGGCTCGGGCTGCGGGCGCCCGCTGCTGCCGCTGGTCCTGTGACCGCTGCTCCCGCTGCCGACGAACCCGCTGCTCCCGCCGGTCCGCCGAGCAAGTGGGCCGGCATGGGAGTCCTCGACGACGACGCCTACCAGCAGGCCGACCTCGACGCGATCATGCGGCGGCGCCGCGCGGTCTGACCCGCGGCACGCCCGACGGGCCACCGGCGATTTCGGCTGGGCCGACCGAGGGTGCTAATGTGATCGAGCACTTGGGGCTATGGCGCAGTTGGTAGCGCGTCTCGTTCGCAATGAGAAGGTCAGGGGTTCGAATCCCCTTAGCTCCACCAGGTAGCAACACGAACGGCCCGGAACCCACAGGTTCCGGGCCGTTCTGCCGTCGTCGGGCTGTCCGTCGGGTGTGCTGACGTGACCTCCTGAAGGACGAGGGGCCCGACGACGGCTGGCACCGGGCCTTCGTCCGTCAGCGCGCCGACAGGAGCAGCGACGCCCCGAGCGTCAGCCCGCGATGCTCTCGGTCAGCACGCCGGACTGCGCGAAGGTGGTGTGGATCGCGTTCGCGGCCTGCTCGAAGGCGCGGTTGCCACGCGAGATGCCGAGCGCTCCGCCCTTGATCGCGGACTTGCCGGAGCCGCGCAGCAGTCGGGCGACGGTGCGGCCGTCCGGGGCGATCATGATCTGGACGTCCAGGCGGGTGTGGAAGGTGCGGTCGTTCGCCATGCCGCCGATGAGCAGCGTCAGGCCGAGGCTGCCGCGGGTCGCACGGAGTGCACCCTGCTCGGCGTCGTCGACGGTGTAGCCCTCGCGGGACAGGGCCTCGCGCACCTGTGCACGGGCGGTCTCGGGGTCGGTCGCGACGAAGAAGTCGTGGCTCTCGGGCATGTGTGTGTTCCTTCCGAACGGGTCCGCTGGGACACGGAGGACGCTCGCCCCCGAAGACGATCATGCCGTGTCGGAACGACGGAGGTGTCGCTTACGCTGGTCGTGTCATGACTGCCTCGATGAACCGCCGCGCACTCCTGTCCCTCGCCGGCGTCGCCGGGATCGGGCTCGCCGTCGCGGCGTGCTCCTCCGGCAGTGACAAGGGCGGCGACTCGGGCAACGGGTCGGGCGGCGGGCGCGGGAGCTCCCGTGGTGGGGACGACACGTCGACGACGACGGCGAGGCCCGTCGCGAAGGCCCTCGCTCCGGCACAGGTCCCGCTCGCCGGTGGCGTCACGGTCACCGTGACGGGGACCGGACTCGCCGCCGTCAAGGGCGTCACCGTCGGTGGTGTCGCGGCGCGTGACGTGCAGGCCACCGCGTCGAAGGTGACCTTCACGGCCCCGCACCAGGCGATGTACACCGCCGGCGACGCCGACGTCGCACTCTTCACGTCCGCGATCGAACCCACCCCGTCGGCGAACCAGTCCTCGGACGGCAACGGCAGCGCCGCGAACGACGGGCAGAGCGGCGCCACCCAGGACACCGCGACCGCATCGCCGAGGCCGACCGCCGCCGCGACGCCCGCTGCGGGCAGCGCTGTCGCCTCGACCACCCTCGCCTACGCCGCACTGACCGACGTCGACCGGCAGCTCGCCTACGCGATGCGGTACTGGAAGGACTACAACCTCGCCGAGTACGGCACGATGAACCCCATCGGCGGCGACTGCGCGAACTACGTCAGCCAGACGCTCATCGCCCGTGGGTGGGAGCAGCGGTCGGACTGGTACAACCGGGCGGCCGGTGCCGAACACAGCGCGACGTGGACCTACTGCCCGACGATGGACCCCTGGCTCGCGGACAACGCGGGCGAGTTCGGGCTCACCCGGCGTTCGTCGGACGAGCGCGACAAGGTGAAGGTCGGTGACATCGTGTTCTTCGACTGGAACGCCAACGGCTCACCGGACCACACCACCATCGTGTCCGAGGTCTTCACCGAGACCGACGGCACCATCCGCATCAAGTCGGCGAGCCACAACCAGGACGGCCCCTACCGCGACCTCGACGAGATGATCACGGTGCAGCACCCCGGTGGATCGGCCTGGTTCCACACCTTCGACGCGTAGCGCTGTCGCGGCCCGCAAAGCACCGGCGTTCGCGCGTCGTACCGCGGTCTGCGCGTGTTCAACCGGCGAACACCGGTGTCTTGCAGAGCCGACGACCAGCACCGCTCACGGGTACCCGAGGAACCACAGCAGCACGATCGCGACCGGCTGCAGGCACACCCCGACGACCAGCCACGTCACCGCCCGCCGCCGCGTCCCCACGAACACGTCCGACCCGAGCAACGGCGCCGTCGGCATGAGCAACCGCGGCAACGACTGCTGCGGCAGGAACACCGCCACCAGGTACAGCCCGTAGGACGCCGTGAACGCGAGCACGTCGGTGCCCAGGGCCCTGGTGCTCCTGCGCGAGAAGAACCACACCGCGCCGGCGAGCACCACCACGACGAGTCCGATGCCGAGCGGCCCGAGCCACCTCGACGCCATCGTGAACCACGGCGTCAGCGGCGCGAAGTGCCGGCGGCCGACGAACCCCACCCACCACGACAACTCGGTGTCCAGGTACGCGTTCGGTCGCCCCGTCACGGCCGTCGCGATGACGGGCCACGCCAGTCCCGCAGCCGCGACGACCAGGCCGGTCACCACGATCGCGATCCGGTCGCGCCACGGGAACGGGTCCTGCTGTCGGCGCCACGCCATCCACCGCAGGACCAGGTGCACGGCCAGTGCCAGCGCCAGCGCGAGGACCCCGGGCTTCGTGAACGCCGCCACGACACCGAGCGGGGCGATCAGCCAGTACCGTCGGCGGACCAGCGCGAGCAGGGCGCCGAACAGCAGCACGAGCAGCAGGCTCTCCGCGTAGGCGACCTGCAGCAGGAACCCCGTCGGTGCGAACGCGAACAGGGCCGTCGCCCAGCGGGCACGGTGCGAGCACCCGACGGCGAGCACCAGCCGGTACAGCAGCACGCAGGCGCCCGCCCCGGCGATCGACGCCACCACGACCCCGGCGACCCAGAACGACGCTCCGGTCAGCGTCATCACGACCCGCACCACCGCGGGGAACACGGGCAGGAACGCCCACGCGTTCGGCAGGACGTGCCCGGAGTCATCGGCCGGCAGCGTCGCCGGGTACCCGTGCTCGGCGATGATCCGGTAGAACGAGGCGTCCCACGAGCCCGAGAACGTGAAGAACGAGGGATCCTGCCGGTACGAGGCGAACGGCCAGCCGTTCGCGGTCGCCAGCAGGTACACGGTCGCCAGCAGCACGGTGCTGACCACCCGCGAGGCCGCCCAGATCAGCAGCGGTGCGGTCCAGGCGCTGCGTCGTCCGGTCAGCAGGCTGCGGAACCCCCGCCTGGAGGCCCGGCTCGCTTCCGCCACGTTCGTCACCCGCCCGATCCTCCCAGACCGCGGGCCGCGCCCCGCATCGCGGGCCGTCACGCGTCCGCCGCGACGTGACCGGTGTGCTTCGGGAGCAGCAATGGTCGGATCCGTCTGCCGGACCCGACCATTGCTGCTCACGGAGTGCGGGCCTCCCGGCTAGCGCCCCGTGACCGCGCGACGGATCTGCTCGATCGGCACCTTCGGGGACCGGTCTGCGTTGAGCAGGCCGTTCGTCTCCTGCATGGTGTCGGTGAGCTGCGTGTAGCAGGACCCGGCGAGGAACGAGCTCGCACGGATCGCGTCGTACAGCGCGGTGATGCGGGCGACCCAGTCGTCGCCGTCACTGGCCGACGTGTAGCCCCAGCCGTCCTCGCGCTGGACGCCCGGCTGGTAGTTCACGCCGCCGAACTCGGTGAGCATGACCGGCTGGCCGAGGTCCTCGGCGCCGCCGACCAGGATGCGGCGATCCGCCGGGCCGATGCCACCGAGGAGTCGGGCCCGTGCGGTCTCGTCCGCGTAGGTCGCCGCGAGCCGGGGTCCGTCGCCCTCGTAGTCGTGGATCGTGACGATGTCGGAGTTCGTGTGCTCCCACCCGTCGTTCGAGATCACCGGACGCGTCGGGTCCAATGCCCGCGTGACGTCGGCGAGGGCCCGTGCGTAGGCCTGCTGGGCCGGGTCGGTGGCGATGTGCTGCACGCCCCAGCTCTCGTTGGCGGGCACCCACGTGACGATCGACGGGTGCGAGGCGTCACGCTCGACGGCGTCCATCCACTCGCGCACCAGACGCTGCACGGCGCGGGGAGAGAACGCGTAGGCGCCGGGGGCCTCACCCCACACCATGAGCCCGAGTCGGTCGGCCCAGTACAGGAACCGCGGGTCCTCGATCTTCTGGTGGTTGCGGGCCGCGTTGAAGCCGAGCTCCTTGATGAGTTCGACCTCGCGGCGGAGTGCCTGGCGGGACGGGGCGGCGATGTGCGACTCGGGCCAGTAGCCCTGGTTCAGGACGCTGCGCACGTCGTGGCGTCGGCCGTTGAGCAGGAACGCGCCGCCGTCGACCCCGACCGTCCGGATCCCGAAGTAGCTGGCGACGGCGTCGAGCGCGCCCGTGCTCGCTGTCGTGCCGTTGCCGGAGCGCGGCAGCAGCGCGACCGTGGCGTCGATCAGCCGGGGCGTGTCCGGTGTCCAGTGCAGCTCGTCCTCGGCCTGCCCGTTCGTCTGCCGTGCGATCGGCACGACCACGTCGAACTCGTCGCCGGTCTCGCCGACGGTGGTCTCGATCGTGGCGAGGTGCTCGTCGCGGTCGTCCCAGCGGGCCTCGACGCGCAGGCGCTCGCCGCCGGTGCGGTGACCGTCGAGCCGGACCGTCAGTCGCATGGTCGCGTGGTCGACGTTCGTCCAGCGCAGGGACGCGATCGAGGCGGTCGGCACGGCCTCGAGCCAGACCGTCTGCCAGATCCCGGTGGTCCGGCGGTACCAGATCGCGTGCGGGTCCTCGTGCCAGTCCTGCTTGCCGCGCGGCTGGGTCAGGTCGTGCGGGTCGTCCTCGGCGCGGACCACCAGGGTGTGCACGGCGTCGGGGTCGGTGGCCAGCGCCTCGGTGACGTCGAAGGAGAACGGAGTGTGGCCGCCCTCGTGTCCGCCGATGAACTGCCCGTCGATCCAGACGCGGGCGCGGTGGTCGACGGCGCCGAAGTGCAGGACGAGTCGAGGGGCGCCGTCGCCGAACCCGGCGGCGTCGAGCTCGGAGCGGGTGATCGCACGGGAGTACCAGACCACGGGGTGGAAGCCGGGCTCGTCGATGCCCGAGGCCGGGGACTCGGGCGGGAACGGGACGACGATGTCCCGTGCGTCGGTGAAGCCGGTGTGCCAGGCGGGGTCGTCGCCGTCGTTCCGGAACGACCACGTGCCGTCGAGGTCGGCCCACGCGGTGCGGAGCATCTGCGGCCGGGGGTACGTGCCGTCCTGCCGTGAAGCGAGGGGGAGGCCGGGGGCGGAAGCGGAGTCAGGTGCGGCCACGGTGCCGTCGAGCGTGCTCATGCGTCCATGCTCCCGTGCTGGTACATCGTTGTAAAGAGGGAGTCAGGATTGCGCGGAGCAGGTTCTGCGGGGCTCTCGTCGAGCGGTCGCTCAGTCGATCGCGGCGTCGCGGGTGAGCACCATGACGTCCATCCGTCCCCGCTGGACGACCACGCCGTGCTGGTTCCGCAGTGCCACCGCTCGCTCGACGATCCCGGTCCTGCCCGAACTCGTCAGCCGGGTGCCCAGGACCTCGACGGTGCAGGTCACGGTGTCCCCGATGAACACCGGCTCGGTGAAGCGCCACTGGTCGATCCCGAGCAGTGCCACCGCGGACCCCTCGAACACGCCCGTGCGCGCGATGAGCCCGAGGCACAGCGAGGTGCCGAGCAACCCGTGCACGATCCGCTGCCCGTACCGGGTCTTCCCCGCGAACTCGACGTCCGTGTGCACCTGGTTGTTGTCGTTCGTCCACGAGGCGAACGACACCACGTCCGCCTCGGTGATGGTGCGCCCCGGCGTGGTGAAGGTCTGTCCGGCAGCGAGGTCCTCGAAGTAGTGCGGCACGGCCCGATTCTCGCATCCGGTCAGAGCCGGGCGAGCAGCTTCCGCGATCGGTGCAGGCCCTGCGTGCCGGCCGCCTGCTCGGTCGTCGCCAGGACGCCGTACCCGAACGTGTCCTCGCCGTGCTGCGCTGCCACAGCGGCCAGCCGTCGGTACGCATCGGCTGCGTGTGCGGCGTCGAGCGTCTCGCCCAGGGTCTCCTGCACCCGTCGCAGCCGTCCGAGTCGCCGCTTCCCCACATCGGGCAGGTCACCGGCCGCCTGCAGTGCGTAGCGCAACCGGCGCGCGGCCTTCCGGACCTCGTGCAGGGTGTCGAGGTCATCGCTGGGATCACCCAGCAGCCGACCGACGCGGGCCCGCTCGTGCCGGATGCGCCTGGTGACGAACGCGGCTGCGTCGTCGTCCGCGTGCGGCCCGGCCGGTGCCCGCAGCAGCAGGTCGTCGAGGGCGTCGAGTGTCCGGAACCAGGCGTCGGAGCGCAGCGCTCGCCGGAGTTCGGCCGCAGCGACGCTGCGACGTCCCGCGGTCTCCGAACCGATGCGGTCCAGGGTCGCGGCGTCCACGTACCCGGCGGGGGCTCGTGCCGCGGACCGCGACAGGCCGGCGTGCAGCACCTCGGCGTCGCGAGCGGTCCCGGCGATCCGCCCGGTCTGGGCCAGGGCGGCACGGAGCTCCTCCGTCGCCTGACGGTCGAGCGCGCCGCGGAACGCCGCGAGCACACTCCGCAGGCGACGCAGCACCTTCCGCAGGTCGTGCACGGCCTCGGGCTCGTCGGCTCGTACACGGGGGTCCGCCTCGACGAGGTCACGCCGCAGGGCATCGAGCACCCGCAGGACGAACCCGGCGGCGGTGTCCGGCCGGGGGCGCTTCGCTCGGCCGCGTCGTCGCTCCGGGGTGGGCCCCGGGCCTCGGGGGAGCGGAACCGACGCGACGTCCACCGGATCGGTCGCCGCGTCGTGCAGGGCTCGTTCGGCCGCTCGTGCCGTGGCGCCGTCGCGTCCGTCGTCCGTCAGGGCCCACCACCGCGACGACCGCAGCACGGTGGTGTCCGGGTCGCCGTCGTCCACGCGCACGTCGGCGACCTCGGCCCGCACCCGGCCGTCGCCGCCGCGGAGGGTCACGAGCGTCGTGGCGGTGTCACGGACCAGGACCACCCGCAGGGGACGACCACGCAGGAACACCTCGACGGCGTCCCGTGGGGGATCGTCGGACGCGCTCCCGAGCGGTTCCGGGTCGATCCCGTCCCCACCCCGGTCGATCGTCCAGGCGCCGTCCGGCAACCGTGTGAGCACGACACCCTCGGCGGCGAGCACCCGGTCGTCGGAGTCCCACACCGTCTCGCGCACCGTCACCGCATCGTGACGGCGCACGTCGGCGGCGAACGGCTCGAGTGCGGGGAGCCTGCGGTCGTCGAGGATCCGCCAGGTCCGGCGGGGATCGGGGAGTGCACGTGCAGCGTCAGCGGCGGGGGGAGGAGCGGCAGCGGATCGGGGCATGCCGCAAGTGTCGTCCGACGCGCCCGTGTCAGACCGGGGGCAGCGGGCTTCCGTGGACGGAGCGCTCGCCAGCTCGTCCTGTGGAGGACTCGGCACCTCGCCAGGCCCCGGCGCGTAGGTTCCGCTGCATGAGCGACGGAGCACCCAGCGCCCCCGGCACCACGGCCCCCGACACCAGCACGCCGAGCGACCGCGACCTCGAGTCCTGGATCGCCGACCGCCGCTGGTACGCCTCGAAGGGGTCCGTGCCACGCCTCCGGACGATCTCCACCGACGACGGGACCCGGCTGGTGCTCGACGAGGCCCCCGCGGTCCCCGTCCTCTACCAGTCGCCGATCACCAGCGGCCCCGACGGCGCGATCGTCGACGCCACCACCGACCTCGCATGGGTCTCGGCGCTCGCCGCACGCATCGACGCGGCACCGGACAGCCTCAGCCCGATCGGCCGGGTCACCGCGGCCCGGGTCCTGACGGGTGAGCAGTCCAACACCTCGGTCATCTGCGACACCGAGTCGGGCGACCGCGTCATCATCAAGGTCTTCCGCGTGCTGCACCACGGCGACAACCCGGACGTGACCACGCAGCTCGCCCTCACGGCGGCGGGCAGCACGCGCGTGCCGCGGGTCTACGGTGCCCTCCGCGCCGACTGGCCCGACGTCGGACGCGCGGACGGCACGGCGACGGGTCACCTCGCCTTCGCCCAGGAGTTCCTGCCCGGGCTCGACGACGCCTGGCGCGTCGCCCTGCAGGAGGCGCAGGCCGGCACCCCGTTCGGTGACCGCGCGGAGCAGCTCGGCACCGCGCTCGCCGACGTGCACCGCACCCTGGCGGGAGCGCTGCCGACGGAACCGGCGGACGCGTCCCGACGGGACGTCGCCGTCGCGACGATGCACGCCCGACTCGACACCGCCGCCCGCGAGGCCCCGGCCGTCGCCGAGCACGCCGACGCCATCCGCGCCGTCTACGCCCGTGCCGCTGACGCCGCGTGGCCGGACCTGCAGCGCATCCACGGTGACCTGCACCTCGGACAGGTCCTGTCGGCACCGGAACCCCGCGGGTGGGTCTTCCTCGACTTCGAGGGCGAACCGCTCCGCCCCCTCGACGAACGCTCGCTGCCGGACGTCACCCTTCGCGACGTCGCGGGCATGCTGCGCTCGTTCGACTACGTCGCGGGTGCGCTGGCGCACGATGCCGAGCCGGTCGACGCCGCCTCCTGGGCAGCCGAGGCGCGCGCACGCTTCCTCGAGGGCTACCAGCAGGGAACCGGCGCGGACCTCGCCGCCCACAGCGCACTGCTCGACGCCTTCGAGCTCGACAAGGCGGTCTACGAGGTCGTCTACGAGACCCGCAACCGACCCGACTGGGTCGGGATCCCGCTCGCGGCCGTCGCGCGCCTGGTCGGTGACAGCGGGTCCTGAGCGCGACCCACGAACGGACGGGAGGCCCGTGGCGACACCGCCACGGGCCTCCCGTCCGGCATCGGGTGACGTCGTCTAGTTGACGGGACCCGTGTACTTCTCGCCCGGTCCGGCACCGATCGCGTCCGGTATCGCCGACGCCTCGCGGAAGGCGAGCTGCAGTGACCGCAGTCCGTCGCGGAGCGGGCGGGCGTGGTGGTCGCCGATCTCGGTCGCGGCGGCGGTGACCAGGCCGGCCAGCGCGGTGATGAGCTTCCGCGCCTCGTCCAGGTCGGTCTGTTCCTGCGGGTCGTCGGCCAGGCCGACCTTCACGGCCGCGGCACTGAGCAGGTGCACCGCAACGGTGTTGATGAGTTCGACCGCCGGCACCTCCGCGATGTCCCTGGCGGCGTCGATGCCGGTGTCGTCGATCGGGGTGTCGCTCACGGTGCTCCTCTGCTAGGCTTGCTCGCGGCAGATGCTGTCCGTGTGCCGTCAGTTCCCTCGACATCAGTTCTCCTGACGTCAAGATGCTCGACAACACCCGGACGGTGTCACGAAAGAGGAGTCTCTCCCACCCGCGGCCGCGTTCCACCAGGCTACCGGGTCACCACCGCTCCGCGAGTGCACGTGCTGTGCTCGTCGGTCGGATCCCACGGATCCGATGCAGGGCGGCTGCCGAACGGGTCGACATCCCGTGCGTCAGATCTCCTCTCTCGTGCTGTCGTCCAGGGCAAACGCCCCGGACGGCCACCACCTGATTGAAGGAGCTCCGCATCACCGATCCCCGTACCAACGACCGAATCCGCGTTCCCGAAGTCCGACTCGTCGGTCCGCAGGGTGAGCAGGTCGGCGTTGTCCCGATCGCCATGGCACTGCGTCTCGCGCAGGAAGCCGAACTGGATCTGGTCGAGGTCGCGCCGAACTCGAAGCCGCCCGTGGCCAAGATCATGGACTACGGCAAGTTCAAGTACGAGGCCGCTCAGAAGGCCAAGGAAGCTCGTCGCAACCAGGTGAACACGGACCTGAAAGAGGTCCGTTTCCGCCTGAAGATCGACGTGCACGACTACGAGACGAAGCGCAAGCGCGCCGAGGGGTTCCTCCTCGGCGGCGACAAGGTGAAGGCGATGATCCTCTTCCGTGGCCGCGAGCAGTCGCGTCCGGAGCAGGGTGTCCGTCTCCTCCAGAAGTTCGCGGAAGAGATCGCCGAGTTCGGCGTCGTCGAGTCGCGTCCGACCCAGGACGGCCGCAACATGACGATGATCATCGCCCCGCTCAAGAACAAGTCCGACGTCAAGGGCGAGCAGAACGCCAAGCGTGCTGCACAGAAGGCCGAGCGTCGTGCCACCGAGCACGCCGCGAAGGGCAAGGACGAGGCCGAGGCCGGTTCCACGTCCGAGGCAGCTGCGGAATCCACGGACGCCGCGGCCGAATAGGTCCCCGGACCGACCCCGCAACGACGCGGCCCCCCATCCATCCCACGGAAAGGCACCACCATGCCCAAGCAGAAGACCCACTCCGGGTCGAAGAAGCGCTTCAAGGTCACCGGTACCGGCAAGATCATGAAGCAGCAGGCCGGTATGCGTCACAACCTCGAGGTCAAGAGCTCCAAGCGCAAGGCCCGCCTGAACGAGGACCAGGTCCTCTCCAAGGGTGACGCGAAGAACGTCAAGAAGCTCCTCGGCCACTGAGCCCCGCAGATCGTAAAGGAATAGTGCAATGGCACGAGTAAAGAGAGCGGTCAACGCCGCCAAGAAGCGCCGCGTCATCCTCGAACGCGCCGAGGGCTACCGCGGCCAGCGTTCGCGCCTGTACCGCAAGGCCAAGGAGCAGGTCACCCACTCCCTCGTCTACGCGTACCGCGACCGTCACGCGAAGAAGGGCGAGTTCCGTCGCCTCTGGATCCAGCGCATCAACGCTGCGTCCCGTGCGAACGGCCTGACCTACAACCGTCTCATCCAGGGCCTCAACCTGGCCGGCGTCGAGGTCGACCGTCGCATCCTCGCCGACCTCGCGGTGAACAACCCCGAGACCTTCACCGCGCTCGTCGAGACCGCGAAGAAGGCCCTCCCGGCCGACACCTCGGCCCCGAAGGCTGCGTAGTCAGTTCTTCTGCTCGCGAAACCCCCGCCGCACGGCGGGGGTTTCGTCGTTCCTAGACTTGGGTCGTGAGCGATCTCCTCGAGAACCCCCGTGCCGGACGCGTGAAGGCCGTTGCGGCCCTGGCCAAGAAGGACGTCCGGGCCGAGACCGGCCTGTTCCTGCTGGAAGGGCCCCAAGCGGTCCGCGAAGCGCTGGAGTACGCCCCGGAGCTCCTGCGCGAGCTCTACGTGACCCCGACCGCCGCTGCCCGCTACGGGCTCGACGACGCGCCGGTGGACACCTGGTTCGTGACCGAGCAGGTGCTCGACGCGATGGCCGACACGGTCACGCCGCAGGGCGTGGTCGCGGTGTGCCAGCAGTTCCCGACGTCGGTGAAGGACGTCTTCCTGGACCGCGCTGCGGCCGCCGCCGACCCGGAGGCCCGTGGTGCGTCCGACGACCAGGCCGCGCTGCCCGGACTGGTCGCCATCCTCGAAGAGGTGCGGGACCCGGGGAACGCCGGCACGATCATCCGGGCCGCCGACGCGGCCGGCGCCGACGCGGTGGTGCTGACCGGACGCTCGGTCGACCCGTACAACCCGAAGGTCGTCCGGTCGACGACCGGGTCGCTGTTCCACGTGCCGGTGTCCGTCGGCGTGACCCTGGCGGACACGATCGAGCGTGCGAAGGCCCTCGGGTACACGGTGCTCGCGGCGGACGTCTCCGGCGACGACCTGCCGGTGGTCCGCGCCGAGGGGATGCTCGACGGACCGACCGCGTGGGTCTTCGGCAACGAGGCCCGCGGACTCACCGCCGACGACCTGGCCCTCGTCGACCGGGCCGTCAAGGTGCCGATCTACGGGCAGGCGGAGTCGATGAACCTCGCCACGGCCGCGTCGGTGTGCCTGTACGAGTCGGCCTTCGCGCTCCGGAGCTGACGCTCCTCCCTCCCCAGGCCGGTAGCCGGCGTCGGCCATCCACCGTCCGCTCGGTGCAGGCGGGTGGTATCCCGACGGCCGGTAGGCTTGGGTCTCGTGTCAGAACCTCTCGAGATCAGCGAATCGGCCGTCGCCGACGCGGTGGACGCGGCCCTCGCTGCCGTCCGTGCCACGACGACGGTCGCCGAACTGAAGCAGGCCAGGGCCGAGCACATCGGTGAGCAGTCACCGTTGGCGCGGATGAACGCATCGATGCGCAGTGTGCCGCCGGAGCAGAAGGCCGCGGCGGGCAAGCTCGTCGGGCAGGCCCGCGGGCGGGTGAACGCGGCGATCGCCGAGCAGGAATCCGTCCTCGCGGTGGCCGAGGAGCGCGCACGGCTCGAAGCCGAGCGCGTCGACGTCACCGCGTTGCCGGTCCACCGAGCCACCGGCTCCCGCCACCCGCTCTCGCTGCTGAACGAAGCCGTCGCCGACATCTTCGTCGGCATGGGGTGGGAGGTGGCCGAAGGCCCCGAGCTCGAGCACGAGTGGTTCAACTTCGACGCGCTGAACTTCGACCAGGACCACCCGGCCCGGGCCATGGCGGACACGATCTTCGTCGAGCCGGTCGACCGGCACCTGGTCATGCGCACCCACACCTCGCCGGTGCAGGTGCGGTCGCTGCTGTCGCGTGACCTCCCGCTGTACGTCATCGCGCCGGGTCGCGTCTACCGGGCCGACGAGCTCGACGCCACACACCTGCCGGTCTTCACCCAGGTCGAGGGCATCGCGATCGACAAGGGCCTGACGATGGCGCACCTGCGCGGCACGCTCGAGCACTTCGCCCGGCAGATGTTCGGCGCCGAGGCGCAGATCCGGCTCCGCCCGAACTACTTCCCGTTCACCGAGCCCAGCGCCGAGATGGACGTCTGGCAGCCGAACGCCAAGGGTGGCGCGCGGTGGGTCGAGTGGGGTGGCTGCGGCATGGTGAACCCCAACGTCCTGCGTGCCGCCGGCATCGACCCGGACGAGTATCAGGGCTTCGCGTTCGGCATGGGCATCGAGCGGACACTGCAGTTCCGCAACGGCCTGAACGACATGCGTGACTTCCTCGAGGGCGACATCCGCTTCTCGCAGCAGTTCGGAACGGTGGTCTGATGCGCGTCCCACTCCGTTGGCTCGGTGAGTCCGTCGACCTCCCCGAGGACGTCACCCTCGAGCACGTCCACGCGGCGCTCGTGTCGGTCGGCTTCGAGGAAGAGGACGTCCACACCTTCGACCTGACCGGACCCATCGTGGTCGGTCGGGTCCTCGAGCGCGTCCCCGAGCCGCAGAAGAACGGCAAGACCATCAACTGGTGCCAGGTGGACGTCGGCGAGGCCGAGCCCCGAGGCATCGTCTGCGGCGCACACAACTTCGACGTCGGCGACCTCGTCGTGGTCACGCTGCCCGGCGCAGTCCTGCCCGGGCCGTTCCCGATCGCCGCCCGCAAGACCTACGGGCACGTGTCCGACGGCATGATCGCCTCGGCCCGAGAGCTCGGGCTGGGCGACGAGCACGACGGCATCCTGCGCTTCGCCGACCTCGGCATGGATCCCACCGTCGGCGCCGACGCCATCGCGCTCCTCGGCCTCGACGACGCCGCGGTCGAGATCAACGTCACGCCGGACCGCGGCTACGTGCTCAGCATGCGCGGGGTCGCCCGTGAGTACGCGCACGCCACCGGAGCCAGCTTCCACGACCCCGTCGACCGCGTCGCACCGCGTTCGGCCGAGGGCTTCCGGGTCACGATCGACGACCAGGGCCCGATCCGGGGACGTGTCGGAGCGTCGACGTTCGTCACCCGTGTCGTCCGCGGGATCGACCCCGCCGCGAAGACACCGTCCTGGATGGTGTCGCGCCTCTTCCTGGCTGGCGTGCGCTCCATCTCACTCCCCGTCGACATCACGAACTACGTCATGTTCGAGCTCGGTCAGCCGCTGCACGGCTACGACCTGCAGACCATCGCGGGCGGCCTCGGCGTACGCCGCGCGACCGCCGGCGAGACGCTCGAGACCCTCGACGGCACCGTCCGGAAGCTCGACCCCGAAGACCTCGTCATCACCGACGACGACGGTCCCGTCGGCCTCGCCGGCGTCATGGGCGGAGCCCGCACCGAGATCTCGGCGAGCACGACCGACGTCCTGATCGAGGCCGCCGGCTTCGACCAGGTCTCCATCGCCCGCACCGCTCGTCGCCACAAGCTCCCCAGCGAGGCATCCCGGCGCTTCGAGCGTGGGGTCGACCCGCAGGTGGCCGAGGCTGCGGCGAACCGTGCCGTCGAGCTCCTCGTCGAGCTCGCCGGCGGCACCGCGGACGCCCTCGGGTCGACGCTCGTCGACAGCGAGCCGCGGGCGACCGTGAGGATGCGCCTCTCGCGTCCGGCCGAGCTCGTCGGCGTCGAGTACACCGACGCCGAGGTCATCGACACGCTCCGTGCGGTCGGCGCCACGGTCGAGGCCGACGGCGAGCAGCTCGAGGTCACCCCGCCCACCTGGCGTCCCGACCTGACCGACGACACCACCCTCGTCGAAGAGGTCGCGCGCATCGTCGGCTACGACCGGATCCCGAGCGTGCTGCCGGTCGCTCCGCCCGGTCGGGGCCTGACCCGGCACCAGCAGGCTCGTCGCCGGGTCGCCTCGGCGCTGGCCGCGGCGGGCCTGACCGAGGTCGTCACGGCACCGTTCGTGTCGGCGGCCACGCAGGACGCCTACCCGGGGATCGACCCGCAGGGCGGACCGAGCGTCGTGCTCGCCAACGCCCTGGACAGCGAGCAGAACCTCCTGCGCCGCAGTGGCGTGCCGGCCCTGGTCGACGCCGCCCGTCGCAACGTGTCGCGTGGGCTCGTCGACGTCGCGCTCTACGAGACGTCCCGGGTGTTCCTGCCGGTGACGGGCGTGACGCTCGGCACCGACGAGGTCCCGGCGGGCGCCGCCCGGCCCGGCCGTGCAACGCTCGAGGCGTTGGACGCCTCGCTGCCCGCCCAGCCCTTCCACGTCGCCGCACTGCTCACCGGCCACCGGGTCGTCAAGCAGCCCGGTGCCACGGCAGAACCGTTCGGCATCGCCGACGCGATCGACGCGGCCCGCCAGGTCGCCTGGGCCGTCGGTGTCGAACTCACCGTCGCGCAGACGACCCACCCGTCACTGCACCCGGGCCGTGCCGCGTCGCTGCTCGTCGACGGCACGGTCGTGGGCGTCGCCGGAGAGCTCCTGCCCGAACTGGCCGAGGCCGCCGTCCTGCCCCGCGTGGTGGCGGTCGTCGAGCTCGACCTCGACGCGCTGGTCGCCGCGGCCCCGGAACTCGTCGCGGTCGCGCCGATCGTCTCGTACCCGGCAGCCACGCAGGACCTCTCGCTCGTCGTCGACGTCGGCGTGCCGGCCGGTGACGTGCTGGATGCGGTGCGCTCTGGCGCCGGGGACCTGTTGGAGTATGCTCGGCTCGTGGATGACTACCGGGGCTCCGGCGTGGACGAGGGACAGAAGTCCCTGACGTTCGCCCTGCGCTTCCGTGCCACGGACCGCACGCTGACCGCTGCCGAGGCCACCGAGGCCCGTGACGGCGCTGTCCGACGTGCCGGCGAGCGATTCGGGGCGACCCTGCGCGACTGACCCACACGGGATCAGCACCGCCCGGGGTCGCCGCCTCCGACTCTCTCGACGACCAGTCCGACCAAAGGTGGAATCCCATGTCCGTATCCGTCGCCGTGGCGGGAGCCTCCGGCTACGCGGGTGGTGAGCTCCTGCGCGTGCTCTCCGCCCACCCCGAGTTCGAGGTCAGGACGGTGACGGCGTTCTCGAACGCCGGACAGCCCCTGATCGCGACCCAGCCGCACCTCCGTTCGCTGTCGCACCTGACCTTGGCGGAGACGACGGCCGAGACGCTGCGCGGGCACGACGTGGTGTTCCTGGCGCTGCCGCACGGGCAGTCGGGTGCGATCACCGCGGAACTCGGCGACGACGCGCTCGTCATCGACTGCGGCGCGGACCACCGTCTGACGGACCCGGCGGCGTGGGAGCGGTTCTACGGCGGTGACTACTTCGGCGCGTGGACCTACGGTCTGCCCGAGCTCCTGCTCGCGGCACCCGCCCCGGGTTCGGCCGATGAATGGCGCGAGGTCGACGACATCGCGTCGCAGGGCAAGCAGCGTTCCGCCCTGGTCGGCACGAAGCGCATCGCGGTACCCGGCTGCAACGTCACCGCGGTGACGCTCGGCATCCAGCCGGGCATCCAGGCCGGCCTCGTCGAGTCCGACGACCTCGTCGCGGTGCTCAGCGTCGGCCCGAGCGGTGCAGGCAAGAAGCTCAGCACCACCTACCTGGCCTCCGAGATCATGGGGTCCGCCAGCGCGTACGCCGTCGGCGGTTCGCACCGGCACGTCCCCGAGATCCAGCAGAACCTGCAGGTCGCGGGAGCCTCCGACGTGACGATCTCGTTCACGCCGGTCCTGGTCCCGATGTCGCGGGGGATCCTGGCGACCACCACCGCGAAGCTCTCGCCAGGCGTCAGCGCACGCGACGTCCGGCTCGCCTGGGAACAGGCGTACGCCGACGAGCCCTTCGTCCACCTGCTGCCCGAGGGCGAGTTCCCCCGGGTCGCGGACACGATCGGTGCGAACACCGCGCTCGTCGGCATCGCCGTCGACGAGGCCGCCGGCCGCGTCGTCGCGGTGACCGCGCTCGACAACCTCGCCAAGGGCACGGCGGGCGCCGCCGTCCAGTCGGCGAACATCGCCCTCGGTCTCCCCGAGACCACGGGCCTCAGCGTGGACGGAGTCGCACCGTGACCGACGCAGGCACGACCACCCAGACCGAGCCGGGCCTCCAGGGCGTCACCGCGGCAGCGGGCTTCCGCGCCGCCGGTGTCACCGCCGGCCTGAAGACGAGCGGCAAGCCGGACGTGGCCCTCGTCGTCAACGACGGCCCCGACGCGGCCGTGGCCGCCGTCTTCACCAGCAACCGAGCCCAGGCCCACCCCGTCATCTGGTCCCGCCAGGTCGTCGGTGACGGCGTCGCCCGTGCCGTCGTCCTGAACTCCGGCGGCGCGAACTGCTTCACCGGCCCGTTCGGCTTCCAGACGACGCACCTGACGGCCGAAGCCGTGGGCGACGCCCTCGGGATCGGAGCCGGCGACGTCGTCGTCTGCTCCACCGGGCTCATCGGTGTGGGCGACCAGAGCTTCCGCGACAACGTGCTCCGTGGCGTCGACCTGGCGCGTGCGGCACTCAGCGACGACGGCGGTCCCGATGCGGCGACCGCGATCATGACGACGGACACGAAGGCCAAGCAGTCCGTCGTGACCGAGGACGGTTGGACCGTCGGCGGCATGGCCAAGGGCGCTGGGATGCTCGCCCCGGGTCTCGCGACGATGCTCGTCGTCATCACGACCGACGCCGTGCAGACGCCGGACCAGCTCGACCAGGCGCTCCGCGCCGCCACCCGCATCACGTTCGACCGGGTCGACTCCGACGGGTGCATGTCCACGAACGACACCGTCGTCCTGCTGTCGTCGGGTGCGAGCGGCGTGACGCCCGAGGTCGGTGACTTCCAGGAGGCCCTGACCGCGGTCTGTGCCGACCTGGCCCGCCAGCTGCAGCAGGACGCCGAGGGCGCGAGCCACGACATCGCGATCGAGGTCGTGCACGCCGCGACCGAGGAAGACGCCGTGACCGTCGGTCGGAGCGTCGCCAGGAACAACCTGTTCAAGGCGGCCGTCTTCGGCAACGACCCGAACTGGGGACGGGTGCTCGCAGCGATCGGCACCACCGACGCCGAGTTCGACCCGTACGCGGTGGACGTCAGCATGAACGGCGTCCGGGTCTGCCACGCGGGCGCACCCGACGAGCCGAGCGACTCCGTCGACCTGACCCCGCGTGACACCCACGTGCGCATCGACCTCGGTGTCGGCACGCACTCGGCCACGATCCTGACCAACGACCTCACGCACGACTACGTGCACGAGAACAGCGCGTACTCCAGCTGATGGCGGCCGACACGAACGGGGCCGGCACGCCCCTCACGAAGGAAGAAGAACACGAGTTCGCCGCGGTGAAGGCCGCGACGCTCATCGAGTCGCTGCCCTGGCTCAAGCGCTTCTCGGGCAAGGTCGTCGTGGTCAAGTTCGGCGGCAACGCCATGGTGAACGAGGACCTGAAGCGCGCCTTCGCCGAGGACATGGTCTACCTGCGCTACGCCGGCCTGCACCCGGTCGTCGTGCACGGCGGGGGTCCGCAGATCTCCGCCGCCCTCAAGGAACAGGGCATCGAGTCCGAGTTCCGCGGCGGCTACCGCGTCACGACGACCGAGGCGATCACGGTCGTCCGCGACGTCCTGGCCGGCGAGGTCAACCGCGAGATCGTCGACTTGGTGAACGAACACGGCGAGGGCCTGGCCGTCGGCGTGTTCGGCGACGGCGGCTCGTTGTTCACCGGCGAGAAGAAGGGCGTCGTCGTCGACGGGCAGGAGTACGACCTCGGCCACGTCGGGGACATCACCCACGTCGACCCGTCCGGCGTGCTCGCCGCGATCGAGGCCGGCCGGATCCCGGTCGTCTCGAGCATCGCGATCGACGACGCGCACCCCGACCAGGCACTCAACGTGAACGCGGACGCTGCGGCGGGTGCCCTGGCGATCGCGCTCCGGGCCTCGAAGCTCATGATGCTCACCGACGTCCCCGGGCTGTACCGCAACTGGCCCGACCGTGACTCGATCGTCGACCTCATCGCGGTCGACGAGCTCCGCGAGCTCCTGCCGAGCCTCGAGTCAGGGATGATCCCCAAGATGACCGCGTGCCTCGACGCCGTGGTCGGCGGGGTCGGCGGTGCGACGATCATCGACGGCCGGATCCCGCACTCGATCCTGCTCGAGGTCTTCACCCTGCGGGGTGCGGGCACCGAGGTGATCCCGGACCCGAGCCGACGAACCGAGAACCAGATGACCCACGCCGAGATCGGCCGTCGCGTGGCGTCGCCGTCGATCGACAGCAGTACCGGCCAGCACGTGGCGGGTACGGACGAGAAGGGACACCAGCAGTGAGCACCGAGACGCAGACCGAGACCTGGAACGACCGGTTCGGGGCGTCGCTCATGCGATCCCTGACCCCGCCGAAGATCATGCTCGAGCGTGGCCAGGGATGCCGCGTCTGGGACGTCGAGGGCAACGAGTACCTCGACTTCCTCGCCGGCATCGCGGTGAACTCGCTCGGCCACGCGCACCCCGCCCTCGTCGAGGCGATCGCCGACCAGGCCGCGAAGCTCGTGCACGTGTCGAACTACTTCGCCACCCCGCCGCAGCTCGAACTCGCCGAGCGCCTCAAGCGCATCACCGGCGCGGGCGACGCGGGCCGCGTGTACTTCGGCAACTCCGGCGCCGAAGCGAACGAGGCCGCGTTCAAGCTGGCCCGCCTCAACAAGGGTGCAGACGGCACCAAGACCCGGATCCTCGCGCTCAAGCAGGGCTTCCACGGCCGCACCATGGGCGCGCTCGCGCTCACCGGCAAACCCGCGCTGCAGCAGGACTTCCTGCCGATGATCCCGGGTGTCGAGCACATCGACACCTCGATCGAGGCGCTCGAAGCGTCGATCGACGACTCCGTCGCCGCCCTGATCCTCGAACCCATCAAGGGCGAGGCCGGCGTGGTCGACCTGCCAGAGGGCTTCCTGCTGGCGGCACGCCGACTGACCGCGGAGCACGGCGCACTGCTGATCCTCGACGAGATCCAGACGGGTGTCGGCCGGACGGGCAACTGGTTCGCGTTCCAGGGCCACGGTGTGACGCCGGACGCCATCACCGTCGCCAAGGGCATCGCCGGTGGTTTCCCCATCGGCGCCCTCGTCACGTTCGGCTGGGCGTCCGACCTGTTCTCGGCCGGGCAGCACGGTTCGACCTTCGGCGGCAACCCGCTCGGCACCCGAGTCGCCAACGCGGTGCTCGAGGAGATCGAGCGCGCCGACCTCGTCGCCGGCGCAGTGGTCAAGGGTGAGCGGATCCGTGACGGCATCCGCGCCATCGGTTCCCCGCTGGTGGAAGAGGTCCGTGGCACCGGCCTGCTCATCGGCGTCGGTCTGACCGGTCCGATCGGTCCGGCCGTCAACGCAGCCGCCCTCGAGCGTGGCCTCATCATCAACGCCCCCAACGAGTCGAGCCTGCGCATCGCGCCGCCGCTCATCGTGTCCGACGCCGAGATCGACGAGTTCCTGTCGATCCTCGCCCAGAGCCTCGCGGCCGTCGCCGCAGCGCAGGAGCCCACCGCATGACCCGCCACTTCCTCCGCGACGACGACCTGAGCCAGGTCGAGCAGTCCGCGATCCTCGACATCGCCGACCGCATGAAGGCCGACCGCTGGGCGGAGAAGCCGCTGGCCGGTCCGCAGAGCGTCGCGGTGATCTTCGACAAGTCGTCGACCCGTACCCGGGTGTCCTTCCACGTCGGCATCTCCGACCTCGGCGGTAGCCCGCTGATCATCTCGACGGCGAACAGCCAGCTCGGCGGCAAGGAGACCCCGTCGGACACCGCCCGCGTGCTCGAGCGCATGGTGTCGGCGATCGTGTGGCGCACCTACGGTCAGGCCGGGCTCGAGGAGATGGCCGCGGGCACGACGGTCCCCGTCGTCAACGCGCTGTCCGACGACTTCCACCCCTGCCAGCTCCTCGCCGACCTGCTCACCATCCGTGAGCACCGCGGCGCTCTCGCCGGGCAGACCGTGGCGTTCATCGGCGACGGTGCGAGCAACATGGCGCAGTCGTACCTGCTCGCGGGGGCGACGGCGGGCATGCACGTCCGCGTCGCCGCCCCCGCCGAGTTCTCCCCTTCGGCGCAGGTCGTCACCGACGCCGAGGAACGCGCCGCCGTGACGGGCGGATCCGTCCTCGTGGTGACCGACCCGGTGGCCGCGGTCGCGGGTGCCGACGTGGTCGTCACCGACACCTGGGTGTCGATGGGCAAGGAGTCCGAGAAGCAGTCGCGTCTCGACACCTTCGCGGGGTACCGCGTCGACGACGCGCTCATGGCGCACGCCGCCGACGACGCCGTCTTCATGCACTGCCTGCCGGCCGACCGTGGGTTCGAAGTGACCGCCGACGTCATCGACGGCCCGCGCAGCATCATCTGGGACGAGGCGGAGAACCGTCTGCACGCCCAGAAGGCGCTGCTGGCCTGGCTGCTCGCCAACGACTAGCCGACGGACCGAACACCAGTGGCTGACCGCGTCGTCCTCGCGTACTCCGGCGGTCTCGACACCTCCGTCGGGATCGGCTGGCTGCGCGACGCCACCGGCAAGGACGTCGTCGCACTCGTGGTCGACGTCGGCCAGGGCGGAGAGGACCTCGAGGCGGTCCGGCAGCGTGCGCTCGACTGCGGCGCCGTCGAGTCACTCGTCGTCGACGCCAAGGACGAGTTCGCCGACGAGTACATCGTGCCGGCGCTCCGGGCCAACGCGCTCTACCAGAAGCGGTACCCGCTCGTCTCGGCACTGAGCCGCCCGCTCATCGCGAAGCACCTCGCGCTGACGGCGAAGCAACTCGGTGCCGACAGTGTTGCGCACGGCTCCACCGGCAAGGGCAACGACCAGGTCCGCTTCGAGGCAGCAGTCGCGGCGATCGCACCGGACCTGCGGACCGTCGCCCCGGTGCGGGACCTCGCGCTGACCCGCGACCGCGCCATCGCGTACGCGCAGGAGCACCGGCTGCCGATCCAGCACTCGGAACGGGAGCCGTGGTCGGTCGACCAGAACGTGTGGGGCCGAGCCGTCGAGACCGGGCTCCTCGAGGACCCGTGGAACGCCCCCGCCGCCGACCTCTACGCGGCCACGCAGGACCCGGCGCTCCCGCAGCAGGCCGACGAGGTCACGATCACCTTCGACCGCGGTGTCCCGGTCGCCCTCGACGGGCAGCGGTTCAGCGTGCTGCGCATGGTGCAGGAGCTCAACGCCGTCGCCGGCAAGCACGGGGTCGGGCGCATCGACGTCGTCGAGGACCGGGTCGTCGGCATCAAGTCGCGCGAGGTCTACGAGGCGCCGGCAGCGATCGCGCTCATCGCCGCGCACGAGGAGCTCGAGAGCCTCACCCTCGAGCGCGACGTCGCCCGGTTCAAACGTGGCGTTGAGTCCGAGTGGGCCGACCTGGTCTACGACGGACTGTGGTTCGGCGGACTCAAGCGCAGCCTCGACGCCTTCGTCGAGCACACCCAGCAGCACGTCTCCGGCGACGTCCGGTTGCGGCTGCAGGGCGGGCGTGCCACCGTGACGGGCCGCCGGTCGGAGCAGAGCCTCTACGACTTCGACCTGGCGACGTCGGACACCGGTGACGCGTTCGACCAGTCCGTGTCCAGGGGGTTCATCGAGCTCTGGTCACTGCCCAGCAAGATCTCCGCCCGCCGCGACGCGGCGAACTGACCGACAGCCGCAGCGCACCGACCAACGGCCCGCGGCCCCAGCCCCCGGCCAGCCCAGTACCGACGAAACGACGCAGGACGACATGACCGACGAGAAGACCGACGCCACCAACACCGGCGCCCTCTGGGGCGGCCGCTTCGCCGACGGCCCGAGTGCGGCCCTCGCCGCGCTCTCGAAGTCGACGCACTTCGACTGGCAGCTCGCGCCCTACGACATCGCGGGGTCACGTGCTCATGCCCGAGCGCTGCACACCGCGGGCTACCTGACCGCCGACGAGCTCGAACGCATGCTCGCCGGCCTCGACCGGCTCGAAGCGGCGCACGCCGACGGCGCACTGCAGCCCGACGACTCCGACGAGGACGTGCACGGCGCTCTCGAACGCCTGCTCATCGCCGACCTCGGTCCCGAGCTCGGCGGCAAGCTCCGCGCGGGTCGCAGCCGCAACGACCAGATCGCCACCCTCGGTCGCATGCACATGCTCGACCACGGGCGGCGCATCGGCCGGCTCGTGATCGACCTCGTCGACGCGATCACCCAGCAGGCCACCGAGCACCCGGCCGCGATCATGCCGGGGCGCACGCACCTGCAGCACGCACAGCCCGTGCTCCTGGCCCACCACCTGCTCGCGCACGCCTGGCCGCTCGTCCGCGACCTCGAGCGCCTCCGCGACTGGGCCGGCCGCGCGAGCGTCAGCCCGTACGGTGCCGGTGCGCTGGCGGGCAGTTCCCTCGGCCTCGACCCCGCCGCGATCGCCGCGGAGCTCGGCTTCGACCGTCCGGCGGACAACTCGATCGACGCCACGGCAGCTCGTGACGTCGTCGCCGAGTTCGCGTTCGTCCTCGCGCAGATCGGCATCGACGTCTCGCGCCTGTCCGAGGAGATCATCCTCTGGAACACGAAGGAGTTCGGCTTCGTCCGGCTCCACGACGCGTTCTCGACCGGCTCGAGCATCATGCCGCAGAAGAAGAACCCGGACATCGCCGAGCTCGCACGAGGCAAGTCGGGGCGCCTGATCGGCAACCTGACCGGGCTCCTCGCGACCCTCAAGGGACTGCCGCTGGCGTACAACCGCGACCTGCAGGAGGACAAGGAGCCGGTCTTCGACTCCGTCGCCACGCTCGAGGTCCTGTTGCCCGCGTTCACCGGCATGATCGCGACCCTGACCTTCGACACCGACCGGATGGCCGAGCTCGCGCCGCAGGGCTTCTCGCTCGCGACGGACGTCGCCGAGTGGCTGGTTCGTCAGGGCGTCCCGTTCCGGGATGCGCACGAGGTCTCCGGCGCGCTCGTCCGGTACTGCGAGGAGCGCGGCATCGAACTCGACGAGCCGACCGACGACGAGTACCGGTCGGTGTCCGAGCACCTCACGCCCGACGTCCGTTCCGTCCTGACCATCGAGGGCAGCGTCGCATCGCGGTCCGGAGTCGGTGGCACCGCACCCGACCGGGTCGCCGAGCAGCTCGCGTCCGTCACCCGCCGCGTCCGCGACCTGGCCGAGGGCGCGCCCTTCTCGCGATGAGCCGTGGGATCGCCGCGCTGCTCGCCGAGCCCGCCCCGATCATCGCGCCGGCCCTGCTCGGTGCGACGATCGCAGGGCGTGGCGTGGCGCTCCGCATCACCGAGGTCGAGGCCTACTCCGGCCCCACCGACCCCGGATCCCACGGTCACCGGGGGATGACGGAGCGCAACCGCCACCTCTTCGGTCCGCCCGGCACGCTGTACGCCTACCGCTCGTACGGCATCCACACCTGCGTCAATGTGGTGAGCGGGCCGACCGGCACCTCGTCGGGCTCCCTGCTGCGCGGTGCGCAGGTCGTCGAGGGCCTGGACGTCGCGCGAGCGCGTCGCGGTTCGAAGGTCGCGGACGTCGCGTTGGCACGCGGGCCCGGCAACCTCGGTGGTGCGCTCGGAGCGGTCCTCGGGCAGGACGACGGCACGTCACTCCTCGACGGGTCCGGTCCGTTCGTGCTCACCCTGGCCCCCGGCCTGGAGGCCCGGCTCGCCTCCGCCGGACCGGCCCACGTGATCGACGAGCTCCTGTCCGAGACCCTGGCCGGTCCGCCCGCGGGCGCTGCGGTCCCACGGATCTCCCGAGGCCCGCGCACCGGCGTCGGCGGCATCGCCGGCGGGGTGCGGTACCCCTGGCGCTTCTGGCTGACGGGTGACCCCACGGTCTCGACGTACCGACGGCACAAGGGCGCGCTGGACTCGTGAACCCGGCCACGGGCCTCCCGGCTGCCGCGCCTGCCGGACGTCCGTCGCCGCTACGATGGGGGGGTGTCCAGTGATACCGCTCAAGACGTCCTGACGCGCCAGCAGAACGACCCGGCCTTCGACTCGGTGTGGGACGAACTGCAGTGGCGCGGTCTGGTGCAGGTCTCGACCGACGAGACCGCGCTGAAAGAGGCCCTCGACGGTGAGCCGATCACGTACTACTGCGGCTTCGACCCGACGGCGCCGTCGCTGCACTGCGGCAACCTCCTGCAGCTCCTGACCATGCGGCGACTGCAGCTCGCCGGGCACAAGCCGCTCGCGTTGGTGGGTGGGTCGACCGGTCTGATCGGCGATCCCCGTCCCACGGCCGAGAGAACACTGAACACGCCGGAGACCGTGGCGGAGTGGGTGTCCCGGCTGCAGGCACAGGTGTCCCGGTTCCTCAGTCCGGACGGCGACAACGGCGTCCGCCTGGTGAACAACCTCGACTGGACCGCCCCGTTGTCCGCGATCGACTTCCTGCGAGACGTCGGCAAGTACTTCCGGGTCAACTCGATGCTCAAGAAGGACGCGGTGGCCGCGCGGCTGAACTCCGATGCGGGGATCAGCTACACCGAGTTCAGCTACCAGATCCTGCAGGGGCTCGACTACCGCGAACTCTGGCGGCAGTACGGGTGCACGCTGCAGACCGGCGGCTCGGACCAGTGGGGCAACCTGACCTCCGGTACGGAGCTCATCCGTCGTGCCGAAGGTGCCACGGTGCACGCACTCGGGACCCCGCTCATCGCGAACTCCGACGGCACGAAGTTCGGCAAGAGCGAGGGCAACGCGATCTGGCTCGATGCCGAGATGACCTCGCCCTACGCGCTGTACCAGTTCTGGCTCAACACGGCGGACGCCGACGTGATCGCCCGACTGCGGGAGTTCACGTTCCTGACGCGGGCCGAGATCGAGCGGCTCGCGCAGGCCGTCGCCGACGAACCCTTCCGGCGAGAGGCCCAGCGGACCCTGGCGTTCGAGGTCACCTCGCTCGTGCACGGGGTGGCGGCGACACGGGCAGCGATCGACGCCGCAGCGGCGCTGTTCGGCAACGGTGACCTCGGTGCCCTGGACGCGGAGACCCTGCGATCGGCGATCGCCGAGCTGCCCGGATCCGTGACACTCGAGCGCGGAGCGGACGTCGCGCGTGCACTGGTGGAGACCGAGCTCGTGAAGTCCCTCGGTGAAGCCCGCCGCGCGATCGACCAGGGCGGTGTCTACGTGAACAACGTCCGGGCCGAAGACCCGGCCGCCCCGCTGTCCGACCTCGCCCTGCCCGGGGGAGTGCTCGTGCTGCGTCGTGGCAAGAAGACCCTCGCCGGCGTGACGCTCGCCTGACCCCGTTGCCTGACCCCCTGCGATGCCCGGTTCCCCTGTGGAACCGGGCATCGCTGCGTCCGGGCGACGTGTGTTGTACAAAGCGACACGCCCGGGATGGGAGCTGGCTTGGCGCACTCGCTCAGGGCTGCGTATAGTTCTTACTCGTCACCCCAAAGGTGCGGCGGAGCGGCTGGAGCGAAAGCCCAGAGCACGTCGGCCCTCAAGCGGGACCATCCTCCACTGAAGTTCAGATCGGGCCTTGCGCCGGATCGCTTCGACGCCTAGGATGACAAGCCCACCGGTTCTCTCCCCTCGGGATGAGCCACTGGACCTCCGGGTCCGACGAACAACCGGTGGCAAGCCAAGAACACAAGCCTTGTGGCTGAAGCTCGAACTCGAGCCGAGGAGCAAGTGCGTCTGGTCCTTGAGAACTCAACAGCGTGCACATTGTCAATGCCAATTTATTGATTGACCTCGTGCCTGGTCGGTTTGCCGATCGGGTCATGAAGCAATTCCTTTTG
>NZ_QKSJ01000015.1:0-76734 GCF_003234135.1 Curtobacterium sp. MCPF17_018
AGACCGGCGACGCTCGGCCGACCCCCCTCCGGCCGAGCGTCGCCCCCCCCCGCAACACCACCCACCCCAGCAAGTCCAGCAAGACCAGCACGACCAGCCCCACCACCAGCCCCACCACCAGCCCCACCACGACCTCCCGGAGCAGAGCCCATGAGCCAGACCGCAGCGATCCCGCTCAGCGGGATGCTCGACCGCCCGGTCCTCCGCGGCCGTCAGGTCACCCGCTCTGAGACGGTCCTCGCCTGGTCGGTCGCCGCGGTCGCCGCACTGCTCCTCACCGCCGCCGTCCTGTTCCTCTCCGCGGGCGGCCGCTGGTTCGTCGTCGAGACCCCCTCGATGGGCGAAGCCGCCCCCGTCGGCACCCTCGTGCTCGACCTGCCGGTGGACGTCGCCACGCTCAGCGTCGGCGACATCGTCTCGTTCGAGACCTCCGCCAACCCGGACGTCGTCTACACGCACCGCATCGTCTCGATCGACGCGGACGGCGGGCTCCACACCCGCGGTGACGTCAACGGCGCGACCGACCCGTGGACGCTCACCCAGGCCGACGTCATCGGCACCCCCGCGCTCCTGGTCCCCCGCATCGGCTGGCTGCTCCGCGCCGCGCCGATCCTGCTCATCGGCACGCTGATCATCCTGACCCTGACCAGCGCGTTCACCGACCGGGTGACCCGTTCCTGTCTCCGGATCGCGGGCAGCGCCCTCACCGTCTCGTACGCGGCGTTCGTGTTCAAGCCGTTCGTCAACGTGACGACGATCACGAACACCTCGAGCCCGACGGGGGTCGAGGCCACCGTGATCTCGTCGGGGATCTTCCCGGTCCGCGTCGACGCCCACGGCGGGAACAGCGTCCACCTGGTCGACGGCGAGATGGGCCGGGTCGTCATCCACGAGCTGACGAAGAACGGGCACTACCAGCTCATGTCGAACATCGACCTCGATCCCCTGGGCTGGGTCGCGTTGATCGCCGTGTGCCTCGTGCCGCTCGTGGCGTGCCTGGCGGTCGGCCGCGTCGAGACGGTGCGTCCCTCGTGATCCTCCGCCGCCTGCGCGACGGCCGCGTCGTCGCCGTCCTCCTCGTGGTCGCCCTGGCCGTCGTCGTCCTGCTGAACCAGTTCGCCCCGACCCGCTCGGCGTACAGCGCACGCGTGACCAACAGCGCGAACACCGCGGCGACCGCGCCCTACTTCACGTGCACGGGCGCCGTCGGCGCCGACACCGCGAACGCCCTGTTCGCGTACCGCCTGACCGAGGCCTCGGGTTCGCGGACGGCCACCGACTGGTCCGGTCGTGCTGCGAACGGCACCTACCAGGGCACCATGACCGCGACCACGCCGAGCCCGAACGCCTGCCCGCGTGACAGCGGCAGCGCCTACGCGCTCAACGGGTCCACGAGCTACGTCTCCACCCCGCGCTCGTACGCCAACCCCACGACCTTCAGCGAGGAGGTCTGGTTCCGCACCACGGTCGCCGGTGGCATGCTCATCGGCTTCGGCAGCAGCCAGACCGGTGCGTCGGGCCAGCACGATCGGAAGCTCTACCTGACCACCAGCGGCCAGCTCGCGTTCGGCACGTACAGCGGCACCACGCAGGTACTCACCTCGCCGAAGGCCTACACCGACGGCGTCTGGCACCACACGGTGGCGACGATGTCGCCCACCAACGGCATGCGCCTGTACGTCGACGGCACGCTCGTGGCGTCGAACGCGGCCTTCAAGAGCCCCGAGAACTTCACCGGGTACTTCCGCGTCGGCTACGACGTCGTCAGCGGGTGGCCGGGTTCCACGAGCAACCCGTACTTCACCGGGTCGATGCGGTACGCCGCCGTCTACGGCACCGAACTGACGGCCAGCCAGGTGGCCGCGCACGCGGCCGCCGGTTCCTGACAGGGCTGCCTGCCGGACGGGAGGCCCGTGGCCGTGCCCGCCCCGGGCCTCCAGGCCGTCTCTGGTGGCGTCGACGACGTGGGCCGGGTTGGCGGACCGGGCCCACCAACCCGCGGATTCGGGGCGACGAATCCCGCTGATCAGGCCTTTTCGTCCCGTGGACCATGCCAGGATCGTCAGGTCCTGAGACGTCGGCGTCTCCGTCCGACCGTCTCGAAAGGCGCCGCCCCCATGTCGTTCTGGGCCCTCTTCCTCATCGCGCTCGGCGTCTCCGCAGACGCCTTCGCCGTCGCCCTCGGCAAGGGCCTGCACATGAAGCGCTTCGACGTGCGGCACGCGATCGTGATCGCGCTCACGTTCGGGGTGTTCCAGGCGGTGATGCCGTTGCTCGGCTGGCTGCTCGGGTCCGCGTTCGCGCAGGACATCGCGGCCTTCGACCACTGGATCGCGTTCGGGCTGCTCGCCCTGGTCGGCGGGAAGATGCTGTGGGAAGCGTTCTCGACGCACGAGGACACCGAGCAGGACACCGACCGGCTGCCCATCCGCCAGTTGCTCGTGCTGGCGGTCGCGACCAGCGTCGATGCCCTGGCGGTCGGGGTCACCCTGGCGTTCCTGCCCGTGTCGATCGGCGGCGCGGTGCTGCTCATCGGGATCACGACCGCGGTGCTGTCGTTCGTCGGGGTGGTCGTCGGTCGCCGGGTCGGCGCCCGGTTCGGCAAGCCGGCGGAGATCGCGGGTGGCGTCGTCCTGATCCTGATCGGCCTGAACATCGTGCTGGAGCACACCGGCGTCATCGGCTGAGGCCAGGACTCAGGAACCAGCCTCGAACACACCGGAGGCCCGTGGCGAGCTGCCACGGGCCTCCGGTGTGGTGCTGGTGGGCGTCAGTACCCGCCCGTGGTGCTGGTGGGGGCGTTCGCGAGGACCGCGACCACGAAGATGATCCAGATGATGCCGAACACGAGCGACAGGGCGCTGATGATGACGCCGGCGAGGGCGAGGCCGCGGCCACGCTCCCCGGTCTTCTTGATCTGCGAGAGCGCGATGATCGAGACCACGAGGCCGGCGATGTTCACCACGAACGCCAGGACGAACCCGACGATCGCCATGACGTTGAAGCGGTCGGACGACGGCTGCATCGGAGCGCCGTAGGGCTGCCCGCCGGCGGCGTAGGGGTTCGGGTTCTGCTGGTTGTACTGGGGCGTGCCGTCACTCATGGCGCCGCGTCCTCTCTGGTCAGGGGATGTCTACGCAGGAAACGTACAGGACCAGCGGGCCGCAATGTGCAGAGGTGTGACGGGGAGCCGTGAACAGCCGGGAGGCCCGTGGCGGGCCCGCACCGCGCCTCCCGTCCGCCCGTTGCCGGTCCACCTGCCGGACCCGCCGCAGCCGTCGGGCGCATGATGGGCGGATGGCACGCATCCTCGTCACCGGATCCACCGACGGCCTCGGGCGGGGAACCGCCGACTCGCTGCTCCGCAGCGGACACGACGTCGTCGTCCACGCTCGCAACCGGGCCCGCGCCGAGGCGGTCGCCGACCTGGTGGAGCGCGGCGCCGGACTCGTCGTCGCCGACCTGGCGGACCGCGACGCCGTGATCGCCACCGCTCGGGAACTCGACGCCGGCACCCCGCTCGACGCCGTCGTGCACAACGCCGGCGTGATCTCGGGCCGTTCCCTGGTGCCCGTCAACGTCGTGGCGCCCTACCTGTTCACCGCGTTGCTGCAGGCCCCGAAGCGGCACGTGTACCTGAGCAGCGGGATGCACCGGGGCGGCCGCCCGCGCCTGGACACCGTCGACTGGACCGGCGCTTCGGAGACGAACTCGTACTCCGACACGAAGCTGTTCGTGACGGCGCTCGCCGCCGAGGTGCCGCTCCGACGCCCGGGCGTGCTGAGCAACGCCGTCGACCCGGGCTGGGTGGCGACCAAGATGGGCGGGGCCGGCGCTCCGGACGACTTCGAGCTGGGACACCGCACGCAGGAGACGCTCGCGACCGACCCCGATCAAACCGTGACGGGCGGTTACTGGTTCCACGGGGAGCAGCAGGAACCGCACCCGGCGGTCGCCGACCAGCGGTTCCGCACCGAACTGCTCGACGCGCTCGCGACTGCCACCGGCGTCACGCTCTGAGTCGCGCGCACCGCCGTCAGGAGCGTCGGAGCGTCTCGCTCGGGTACTCGCCGTGCCGGTCGGCGTACGCGGCGGAGAACCGGCCGGCGTGGGCGAAGCCCCAGTAGCGGGCGACGTCGGCGACGTTCGTGGTGGCCGGGTCGGACGCCAGCAGTTCGGTCCGGATGCGGTCGAGCCGCACCGAGCGGATGTAGGCGTTCGGCGACATGCCGAGCAGCCGCTGGAAGGCGGCCTGCAGGGCGCGGAGGCTGAGGTGCGCCATCTCGGCCAGGTCGGTGCTGGTGATCGGCAGGTGCGCGTGCTCGTGGACGTACTCGACGACCTGCCGGATCCGACGGTGCTGCGGGAGCAGGAGTTCGTGCGGCAGGCCGGCGGTGGCGCGGGGGTACAGCTCGAGCAGGGACACCGCGGCCAGCCGGCCCATCTCGGCCTGCAGCAGCGGGGACGCCTGTCGGTCCAGGGTCGTCGCGGAGATGAGCTGGACCGTCTGCCGCCACTGCCGGATCGCCGCGTCGTCGATCTGGGCGGTGTGGTCGAAGCGGCGGAGCGACAGGCCACGCTCGGCTGCGACTCCCTCGACGGCGCTGCGGTTCACCTGGACGAGCCGCTGGTCGTAGTCCTCGAAGCGGAACGGGAACGCCTCGTTCGGCCACATCTGCGGGCGCCCCGGCACGAGGTGGATGGCGGAGCCGCCGTCGCCCAGGACGCCGAGCCCGCGGGTGATCCACTGGACGACGAAGTCGTCACCGGCGGGCATCTCACCCGTCAGGCGTCCACCGAAGCGCACGGCGCGGAGTGTCATCGTGCCGTCGCCGGCCGCCGTGTACCGGTAGTCGAACCCGTCGCCCGTGGTGTCGGCGTGCCACTCGATGCCGTCGTACGCGGTCGCGAGGGTCTGCTTCGCAGCTGCGAGGTCCGTGCCCTGCTCGTCGACCCGGATACGCGCGGGCTGCTCGGTGTCGTCGTTCATGTCGCTCGAGCAGTAGTTTCACACCCCGGTTCGGGCCCATCGCGCGATTGTCCAGATGCGGTCAGAACAGGGCGTCACCCTCGTGCACCGCGAGCAACATCGCCGCGGCGGTCCGGGCCGTGCGGACCGGTTGCACCGAGCGGTGGACGGTCGCCTCGACGTGCGCTCCGTGGAGCAGCAGGGTGAGCGCCTGGCCGAGGTGCACCGGCAACGCGGCCGCAGCGCAGCGTTCGGCGACGTGTGCCTCGACCTGCCGCAGCTGGTCGTGCAGCAGGTCGCTGAGGTCGGTTCCGTCGGCGGCGGCTCCAGCTCCGCCGTGGGCCGCGCCGGACCACGCGCGGTGCCCGTCGGCCACGAGACGGTGCTCCAGGTGGGTGAACACGGCGAGCAGCCGGTCCCGGGGGTCGTCGAGGGCGGCCTCGTGCGCCAGCAGTCCGCGCATCCACTCGTCGTGCCGGTGGCGGACGGTGTCGAGCGCTCCGAACCCGACCGGCGCTCCGGACGAGACGGTCGGTTAGGCCACGAGGGTGACGGCGCTCACGCTGCGACGAAGAAGTCCGCGTACGTCGGATCAGCCGGGACGCCCCGCACCACGCCGGACAGCCGCCGGGCGATGAGCGCCTCGAGTTCGATGGGGGGCATCAGGCCGCGGCGGCGCCACTCGAAGGGCTGTGCCCGGAGTTCGTCCATCGCGTCGTCGTCGGAGGGGTGGGCCACGGGGATCATGCGCCGAGGCCGATCACGACGACGGCCGCGGATGTCGTGGCGGTGACCGAGACGATCCCGGTCGCGGTCGCGGCGACCATGAGCGTCCGGAGCCGCGCCTGTTCGCGGATCTCGGTGAAGGGGCTGCGCTCGGAGACGCAGCGTGCACGGCGGGCCACGGCGGTGTGGGCGTGCTTCGGGGCGAGTGCGGTGTCGGTGGTGAAGGTGGTCGTGGTGGTCATCGCTCGGGTCCGTTCCTCTCTGCGTCCTCGCCGGCGGTCCTGTCGATCGGGGTGGGATCGACGGTAGGTCGTGCTCCCCGGTGGCCGTGGACGAACCGGGGCCGGACGGCGAAAGTCGGACAGCCGGGCTGCGAAAGGTGTCCGGAACGGGGTGGCGCACCAGCGCGATCCGGCCAGGACGGCCCTGCGAAGGCGTTCGTCGTGTCCGGACCAGGATGGCCTCGACACGACGAACGGAGGACCCGGTGACCCTCGGCCTGCTCAACGGATCGGGCGGGTGGCAGCGCGTGCGACGGCACGGCCTGCTCCTCGCGAACGTCGCCGTCTTCGTCGTGTGCTTCATCGGCATGGTGTTCGCCGGGTGGCGGGTGTCCGTGGCGGACGCGCTCCAGCACGGCGAGGTGGCCGAGTCGCTCTGGGGCTTCCTGACGAGCGGCGACTTCGCCGAGGCCACGTTCGAGAACTGGGAGAGCGAGTTCCTGCAGATGGGCGCGTACATCGTGTTCACGGTGTTCCTGTTCCAGAAGGGGTCGAGCGAGTCCGAGCCGCTGGACGAGGAGAGCCCGCAGGACGAGGACCCACGGGAGCACGCCGACGACCCGAAGGCTCCGTGGCCGGTGCGCCGGGGCGGGATCGTGCTCGTGCTGTACGAGAACTCCCTGCTCATCCTGTTCGCGGTGCTGTTCCTCGGCAGTGTGGTGGGGCACCTGATCGGTGGTGCGGCGGCCTACAACGAGGAGCAGCTCGAGCACGGCGGCGGTGTCGTCTCGGCGTGGGGCTACCTGGGCACGAGCCAGTTCTGGTTCGAGTCGATGCAGAACTGGCAGTCGGAGTTCCTGGTCATCTCGGTGATGGTGATCGCCACCGTGTCCCTGCGGCAACGAGGGTCGAGCCAGTCGAAGGCCGTGGCCGCACCGACGGAGCAGACCGGCGCCTGACCGGACCCGGCTGACGACGATCGCGGGGTTTCCCCACCGACCACGGGGGGGCAGCACCGGTGTGCGGGCGGACCTCCACGGCGAGGCTGGTGCCGGGCAATAAGCTCGTCACCGACACGAAGAGGTCCGCATGTACACCGCCGTCGCCACCCCGGGCGAACCCACCACCGTCCCCCGGTTCCGACCGTTCCGCGCCGTCGCCGACGGCAGTACGTGGCGGGCCTTCGCGTTCCACGCCGCGCACCTGCCGATCGCGATCGCCGCCCTGGCCTGGTTCGTCGTGGTGCTGGCCGTCGGCATCCCGGTGTCGCTGACCTGGGTCGGCCTGGTCGTCGCCGCGTTCCTGCTCGGTGGGTCGCACTGGTTCGCCGCGGTCACCCGCCGGATGTCCGCCGCGCTGCTCGGGCAGGCCGTCGTCGCCCCGGCACCGCCCCGAGCGGGCTCGACGCCGCTCGGCACCGCGTTCGCCCGGCTGTCGGACGGCCCCACGTGGCGGGCGTTCGCGTACCTGCTCGCGGGGTTCGTGCTGACCACCACCACGTTCGCCGTCTCGACCGCGGTGCTCGTCAGCGGCCTGGGCGCGATGACCCACGCGGCGTGGGGGCACTTCCTGCCGGCGCAGCGGGGCGCGGACGGCGAGCTCCACAGCGGTGCGCAGTTCCTCGGCGTGTACGTCGACACCCCGCCGATGCAGGCCGCGTTCGCGGTGTTCGGCCTGCTCATCGTGCTGTTCCTCTGGCCCGCGGTGAACCACGGGCTCGCGGCGCTGCAGCGTGTGGTCATCCGCGCCTTGCTCGGTGCCACCGCACGTGACCTGCGGCTCCGCCAGGTCACGGCCTCGCGCGACGCCGCCGTGCTCGACGCCGACACCACCCTGCGCCGCATCGAGCGGGAGCTGCACGACGGCACCCAGGCCCGGCTCGTCGGCCTGGCGATGACCCTCGGCGACGCCCGCGACCGCCTGCAGACCGGCGCCGACCCGGACGCGGTCACCGCGCTGGTCGACCGGGCGCACGCGTCGACGAAGGAGGCCCTGGTCGAGCTCCGCGCCCTGGCCCGCGGCATCCACCCGCCCGTCCTCGACGAGGGGCTCGAGGCCGCGCTGACCTCGGCGTGCTCCCGCACCCCGTTCCCCGTCGCGCTGTCGGTCGACCTGCCCGTCCGGCCGTCCCGCGTCGTCGAGGGCATCGCGTACTTCGGGGTGCTCGAGCTGCTGACGAACGTGTCGAAGCACGCCGGCGCCTCGACCACCGCCGTCCGGGTCGGCATGCTCGGCACCGACCTGCTCGTCGAGGTCGAGGACGACGGCCACGGTGGGGCACACGTCGCCCTCGGCACCCCCGACGGTCACGGCACCGGCCTGGCCGGCGTGCTGGAACGGCTGCGCGCCGTGGACGGTGACCTGCAGGTGGACAGCCCCGCCGGTGGCCCGACCCGTATCCGGCTGCACATGCCGAGCGGAGCCGAACGGTGAGGATCGTCGTCGCCGACGACAACACGATCGTGCGCGAGGGGCTGACGTCCCTGCTGCGCGGTCGCGGGCACGAGGTCGTGCCGGTGTCGGACGGCGACGCTGCGGTGGCCGCCGTCGCGCACGGTGCGGTCGACGTCGTGGTGATGGACATCCGGATGCCGCCGACCCACACCGACGAGGGCGTCCGTGCGGCCGTGCGGGTGAAGGACGTCCGGCCCGACGTCGGGGTGCTCCTGTTCTCGCAGTACGCCGAGGCGCAGTGGGCGCGGGCGCTGCTCGACGTCGCAACGGTCGGCGTCGGGTATCTGCTCAAGGACCAGGTCGCCGAGGTCGGTACCTTCATCGACTCACTGCACCAGGTCGCCGCGGGCAACGTCGTGCTCGACCCCGAGGTGGCGGCCGCACTGGTCCAGGCGCCGCGTACCACGAGCGGTCCGCTCGACTCGCTGACCGCCCGCGAGACCGACGTGCTGCGCCTGATGGCCGAGGGCCGGTCGAACGCCGCGATCGCGGACACGCTGTTCCTGTCCGGCGGGACCGTCGAGAAGCACGTCACCGCGGTCTTCACCAAGCTCGGGCTCGAGGCGACGCCGAACGAGAACCGGCGGGTGCTCGCGGTCCTGCGGTTCCTGGCGGACTGAGCGGGGCCCTGGACGGGCCGACCGAGCCTGAGCGGGAGGCCCGTGGCGGGCCCGCCACGGGCCTCCCGTCCGGTCCGCACCACGCTGGTGCGGTAGGTTCCTGCCGAACACAGTCCGCACGTGAGAGGGGGCGCCCGATGGCGCAGGGGCACCGCTCTCCGCCCACGATGAGCGACGTCGCCGCCGTGGCAGGTGTCTCGAAGAAGACCGTCTCGAACGTGCTGTCCGGCTACGAACACGTCTCCGTCCGCACGCGCGACCGTGTGATGGCCGCCGTCGACGAGCTCGGCTACGAACTCAACGTCTCGGCCCGGAACTTCCGCGCCGGACGCTCCAAGGTGCTGGGGCTCGCGGTGCCGGAACTGCGGCAGGCGTACTTCGCCGAACTCGCCGACGCCGTCATCCGCGCTGCCGGAGCCGTGGGCTACACGGTGCTCATCGAGCAGACCGCGAGCGGCGTGCGCGAGGCGGACGCGATCACCCGGATGCGCGAGCACTCGATCGACGGCATCATCTACAGCCCGCTGACCGTCCGGCCGAGCGACGCCGGCGCGCTCGAGGTGAAGTTCCCCCTGGTCGTGCTCGGTGAGCCGATCCCGGACGCCCCCGTTCCGTTCATCGCCATGTCGAACGCGGACGCGCTGCGGGACGCGACCGCGCACCTGCTCGACGCCGGTCGCCGGTCGATCGCGTTCATCGGGTCCGATCCGTCGGGCCCCGTGCGCACGGCGCAGGAGCGACTGCGGGGATACCGCGAGGCGCTCGACGGCCACGGCGTGCCGTTCGCGCCCGAGCGGGTGGTGCCGACCGCGCTGTGGCACCGGGCCGAGGGGGCGGCGGCTGCACGCCAACTCCTCGACGCCGGCGTGCCGGTCGACGGGATCGTCTGCTGCAACGACGCGCTGGCGCTCGGGGCGATGAGTGCCCTGCAGCTCGCGGGCCGGACCGTGCCGGACGACGTCGCGGTCGTCGGGTTCGACGACATCGAGGAGTCGGCGTACTCGACCCCGGCGCTGACCACGGTGTCGGCCGACCTGGACCGCGTCGCGGCGACGGCGGTCGGGGTGCTCGTCGCCCAGCTCGAGGAGGGTGCCCCGGCGACACCGGGGGTGCTGCGCTCGCCGCACGCGCTCGTCGTCCGGGCGTCGTCCGGACCGTTGCGCTCGGTCTCTGCCTGACCCGGTGACCACGGGTGCTCCCCGACCCCTTGACCGGGCGGTCGAGCACCGGCTACTGTCCACATTTACACCGGTGTAAATCCGGGATGGACGAGGTCCGCACACCGACGTGCCGGACGGATGGCAGGTTTTCGATGAAGAAGCACATCGCGGTCGTCGCGCTCGCAGCAGCGGCGTCGCTCTCCCTCGCCGGGTGCGCCGGCTCCCCCGGGTCGTCGGGTGACGGCGGTCACGTCGACCTGACGTTCTGGCACGGCTACACCGAGGCCGACGGCAAGGTCCTGGACGGCATCGTCAAGGACTTCAACGCCTCGCAGGACAAGGTCACCATCACGACCCAGACGAAGACCTGGGCCGTGATCGACGACACGATGCTCCCCGCCCTGTCCGCGAAGAAGGGCCCGGACCTCGTCGCGATGACCTCCGACCGGCTGCCGGTCTACGCCCAGAAGAAGGCGCTGGTCGACCTCAGCGACTTCTACGCCGACGACGCCAACAACACCGGGGACCTGAAGGAACAGGCCGTCGCGATGGAGCGGGTTAACGGCAAGGAGTACGGGGTGCCGAGCGGGTTCGTCCCGCTCTCCGTGATCTACAACAAGAAGCTGTTCGCAGCGGCCGGCATCGACTCCTTCCCGACCACCTGGGACGAGTGGGTCGCCGACGCGAAGAAGCTCACGAAGGACGAGAACGGCGACGGCACCCCCGAGCAGTACGGGCTCGTGCTGCCGGACCACCAGACCGTCGGCAACGGTATCTGGCCGAGCCTGTTCGCCGGCAACGGCGGATCGATCACGAACGAGGCGGGTACGAAGTCCACCATCGACTCCGCCGCGAACGCCGAGACGCTCGAGTACTGGGCGAAGGCGGTGCGCGACGACAAGATCTCGCCGACCGGTGTCGACGGCATCGCTGCGGACAAGCTCTTCACGGCCGGCAAGACCGCCATGGAGATCGGCGGTCCCTGGATGGCCGGCGTCGCCGAGGCCTCGGACATCGACTACGGCATCGCCGCGATCCCTGCGGGCCCCGAAGCACAGGTGGCCTCGGCCATCGGCATCTCGCTCGGTGTGACGGCCCAGACCGACGACGCGAAGCAGGCCGCAGCCGAGCGGTTCCTGCGCTACTTCAACGAGCAGTCCGTCGCGACGAAGTGGGCCCTCGGCTCGGGCTGGCCGCCGCTCCGCACCGACGTCACCGCCGCCGACGTCGACGAGAACCCGACGGTCGCGACGCTCACCGGGCTGCCGGGCACCACGATCCCGCTCCTGCCCGGTGTGGTCGACAGCGCTGACGTGCTCACCGCCGTGGACACCGCGACCCAGAAGGCGATGGCCGGCGGGAACCCCGAATCGCTCCTCGCCACCGCCGACGCCGACGTGCAGTCGGCCCTGAAGTAGCAGCAGCGGCCCTCGGAGGACCCTCGTGACCACGCAGCAACTCGGCCGACGCCGTCGGTACCGACCACCGGGCCAACTCGGCGGACGATCGCCCCTGAACGGCACGTTCCGCCGCCGCGCCACCATCGTCGGGTTCCTCGCACCCGCGATCGTCATCCTCGGGGCGTTCGTGCTCTGGCCGATGCTCTCGGCGCTCCAGCTGTCGTTCACCGACGCCAGCGGGTTCGGCGACCCGTCGTTCATCGGGTTCGCGAACTACGTCCGGGTCTTCACCGACCCCGACGTCCTGCGGTCCATCGGCAACACCGCGCTCTACTCGGTGCTCTTCACCCCCGTCGCGATCGTCGTCGCCCTGGTGCTCGCCCTCGTGCTGAACCACCCGGCCCTGCCGTTCCGCGGGTTCTTCCGGTCGGCGTTGTTCCTGCCGTTCATCGTGTCCTTGGCCGTCGCCGCGTTCGCGTGGTCGTACCTGCTCGACCCGCAGATCGGCCTGCTGAACCACTGGCTGCAGCTCGTCGGCATCCGGCTCGGCAACGTGCTGCAGGACCCGACGCTCGCGATGCCCACCGTGGTGCTCGTGGCCGTGTGGAAGAACTTCGGCTTCTACATGGTGATCTTCCTGGCCGGGCTGCAGGAGATCCCCACGAGCCTGTACGAGGCCGCGCAGCTGGACGGGGCGAACAGCCGCCAGCGGTTCGCGAACGTCACCTTCCCGATGCTGAGCAACACGATGGCGTTCGTCGTGATCGTCGCCCTCATCGCCGCGCTGCAGGCGTTCGACCAGATCTACGTCCTGACCGGCGGTGGCCCGTACCGGTCGACCGAGACGATCGTCATGCAGATCTACCAGTCCGGCTTCAAGGACCTCGACCTCGGGTTCGCGAGCGCCCTGGCGTACGTGCTCCTCATCGCGACCCTGCTGCTCAGCCTCGTGCAGTTCCTGTTCTTCGGGAAGCGCGGAGAGGACACCGCATCATGACCGCGCTCCCCCGTCCCGCGACCGTCGTCCGACGCAGCACGGTGGCTCGTCGACAGCCGTCGATGCGGTGGCTCGGCTTCGCCGCCGTGGTCGTCGTGACCCTGGCGGTGCTGCTCCCCGTCCTCGTGATCGTGTTCACCGCGTTCAAGCCGGCGAGCGAGGTCAACGCCTACCCGCCGACGCTGTTCCCGCACACCTGGACGCTCGACAACTTCCGGGCGATCTTCACGCAGCTGCCGTTCGGGCGGCTCATCCTGAACAGCTTCGCCTTCGCCGGCGGTGTGACGGTGTTCGCGCTGGCGTTCGACTCGCTCGCCGCCTACGCCCTGGCGCGGCTCGACTTCCGGGGCAGCAAGGTGCTGCTCATCGTGATCGTCGCCAGCCTGATGATCCCCTTCCAGGCGACGCTCATCCCGATCTACCAACTGGTGTCCGACCTCGGGTGGGTGAACACGTTCGCGGGGCTGATCGCGCCGCGGGCGGCCGACGCCTTCGGGATCTTCTTCCTGCGTCAGTTCTTCGTGTCGCTCCCCCGCGACCTGGACAACGCGGCGCGGATCGACGGGGCCTCGGAGTGGCGGATCTTCCGGAGCGTCGTCCTGCCGAACGCGGTCCCCGCCCTGCTCACCCTCGGCATCTTCACCTTCGTCAACAACTGGAACGACCTGCTCTGGCCGCTGGTGTTCACCACCGACCAGGACATGGGGACCATCACGTCCGGCCTCACCCTGCTGACCGGGCCCGGCGGGATCATCCCGCAGGGCGTGATGATGGCCGGCGCCCTGATCGCCGTGCTGCCCCTCGCCGTCATGTTCCTGCTCGTGCAACGCCGCTTCATCGAGAGCGTCGCCAGCACCGGGCTCAAGTGACGACGACACCGCACGAGCCCGGAGCGGCCGTGCCCACCACGAAACGAGACACCATGCACTGGTCCGACGACGGCAGGCTGCACTTCGCCCTGGGCATCGAGGACACCTTCGTCCCGCAGGCCCGACCGGGCGAACGGCCCATCGACGAGTACGAGCTGACCGACCACTACCGGCAGTACGCCGCCGACCTCGGGCTGGCGGTCGACGTCGGCGCCGAGCTCCTGCGCTGGGGTGTCCCCTGGTACCGGGTCGCCCCCGAGCCCGGCGTCTGGGACTGGTCGTGGGTGGACGGCGTCATGGCGCGGTTCCGCGAGACCGGCCTGCGGCCCGTGGTCGACCTGCTGCACTACGGCACACCGCTCTGGCTCGACGGGCAGTTCGCCCACCCCGACTACCCGGCGCACGTCACCGAGTACGCCGCCCGGTTCGCGGCGCGGTACGGCGACGTCGCCACCGACTACACGCCCGTCAACGAGCCGGTCATCCACGCCCTGTTCTCGGGTGAGTACGGGTACTGGCCCCCGTACCTGACCGGCGCCGAGGGGTCGGCCCGGATCGCGTCCGCCCTGGCGAAGGGGTTCGTCTCGACGCAGCACGCGATCACCCGCGAACTCGGAGACGCCGCCACCTTCGTGCACGTGGACGCCGGCATCCGGTACGTGGGCGACGTCGACGCCCCGGAACACCGCGACACGGTCGCCCGCCTGCGCGCCCAGACGTTCTTGGTCGAGGACCTGGTCACCGGGGGCGTCGACGACGCGCACCCCCTGGTCGGTCGGCTGCGTTCGGGGGGCGTCACCGACGCCGACCTCGACTGGTTCCGGCAGCACGCGGTCCGGCCCGACGTGATGGGCGTCAACTACTACCCGCTGCACTCCACCGAGGTGTTCGAGGCGGGGGTGCACCACGGCGGCGGGTTCGCCGACCCGCGGCCCTACGAGGACACCGGCGTCGAGGGGCTCCGCGACGTGCTCACCACCTACGCCGAGCGCTACGGTGCCCCGGTCATGCTCACGGAGACGTGCGTCACCGGTTCGGTCGAGGAGCGCATCGGCTGGCTGGACGCCTCGGTCACGGCCGTGCGGGAGCTCCGCGACGAGGGGGTGCCGGTCGTCGGCTACACCTGGTGGCCGCTGTTCGACATGTACGAGTGGACCTGGCGGCACACGGACGCCCCACGCCAGGAGCACCTGCTCACGATGGGCCTCTTCGACCTCGTCGAGGACGGCGCCGGCGGTCTCGACCGTCGCCGCAACCCGGTCGCCGACGCGTTCGCTGCGCACTCGCGACAGGAACAGGCCGTGGCAGCGGCCCTGTCCGCGACCACCTGAGTGACTGGAGGCGCGGGTCGGGTCGGTCCCGCGCCTCCAGTCCGTCCCGGTGCCGCGTCTCAGGCCGCGACCGGCTCAGCAGGCCGGTCACGCAGCGCCGGGCAGTGTTCGGCGGTGGGGTGCTCGGTGATCGCGATGACCTGGTCGAGCCGCCCCCGGACGGCCTCGAGCTCGGCCAGCTGCGCGGTGATCCGATTCCGCTCTCCGATGAGCAGCGCGAACGACTCCGGCGTCGACTCCCCACGGTCGACGCAGGGCAGCAGCTGCACGATCGTGCGGCTCGCGAGCCCGGCGGCGAACAGCTGCTGCACGAGCTGGACCCGCTCGACGGCTGCGTCCGTGTAGATCCGCTGCCCGCTCGCGGTACGCGACGCAGTGAGCAGTCCCTGCTCCTCGTAGTACCGCAGCGAGCGGACGCTGACGCTGGTCGCGGCGGCGAGGTCTCCGATGCGCATGTGTGCTCCGATCCGGGCTTGCCCCTGACATGGATGTGAGGTCTTAGCGTAGCCGAGCCGCTGCAGGAGACACCCGCGCGGCAGGAGGAGACACCATGGACATCGCTGGATCGGTCGCACTCGTCACCGGCTCGAACCGCGGCATCGGACGCCGCTTCGCCCTGGAGCTGCTGGAGCGCGGCGCGTCGAAGGTCTACGCGACCGCACGCCGCCCCGAACTCGTCGACGTCGAGGGCGTCGTCGCGCTGCCCCTCGACATCACCGACCAGGCCTCGGTCGACGCGGTGGCCGCCGCCGCGGGCGACGTGACGCTGCTCGTGAACAACGCCGGCATCTCCACGCAGGGATCCCTGGTGACCGACGACCTGACCATCGTCCGGAAGGCCATGGACACGCACTTCTGGGGCAGCCTGTCGATGATCCGCGCCTTCGCGCCGGTGATCGAGCACAACGGCGGCGGCGCGATCGTCAACGTGCTGTCGGCACTGTCGTGGTTCGCGGCACCCGGCGCCGGTGGCTACGCCGCGGCGAAGGCGGCCGAGTGGAACATGACGAACGCCGTCCGCCTGGAGCTGGCCGACCGGGGCATCAGCGTGCAGGGACTCCACCTCGGTGCGGCCGACACCGACATGATGGGCGATTACGACGGCCCGAAGACGGACCCGACGGACGTGGCCCGTGCGGCACTCGACGGTGTGGAGCGCGGCGTGGCAGAGGTGCTGGTCGACGACTGGAGCCGGATGGTGAAGGCGTCACTCGCCGATGCACCGGAGCGCTTCTACGCGCAGATGGCCTGAGTGCCGCGGCGACACGACGGGCAGCTCGGCTCACTCCTGACAGAGGGACGGGGCGCGGCGGGAGGACCGCCGCGACCCCGTTCGTCCGTGGGTCTTTCGGTCCTGGTCAGACCGCGTCGGCGCGCAGGAACTCCGCCACCGGGGTCGACCCCGTGTTGAACCGGAAGGTGTTGCCTGCCGTGCCGGGGTTCTCGACGACGTCGGCGACCACGTGCGCCACGTCACCGCGCGGCACCTGGGTCGGCGAACCGTCCCAGTCGACGGAGCCGGTCGGCTCGTCGTCGGTGAGGGTGCTCGGGGCGACGATCGTCCACTGCAGCCCCGAGTCGCGGAGCACGGCGTCGGCGATCATCTTCGACTGCGCGTACGCGAAGAAGTCCTGGTCCTGCGGGATCCCGTGGTCGAGCTGTGAGCCGGACCACGACACCATCACGTAGCGGTCGACGCCGGCCTGCTTCGCCCCCTGGATCGACAGCACCGCAGCGTCGCGGTCGATGGCCCAGGTCCGGTCGACGGAACCGCCACCGGCGCCGGCCGACCACACCACGGCGTCGTGCCCGCGGACCAGTTCGGCGAAGTCGTTCAGGGACTGCTGCTGGATGTCCGCGACGTGCGGTTCGCCGCCGTGCGCCCGGATCTCGTCGGACTGGTCGGCGTTCCGGATGACGGAGGTGACCGTGTGTCCGCGCTCGGACAGGATGCGGGTGGCGAGGAGTGCGACCTTGCCGTGGCCGCCGAGGACGATGACGTTGCTCATGCGCCGGACGCTACTCGGGGCGGCTCCGTGCCCGGGGAACGCCGGACGTCCGCCCGGCGATCGCTCGCGATGCTCGCGATGCTCGGAACACCCGAGGTCACCGTGCGTACCGTCGGGGGCAACACGACAGGAGTCACGATGAGCAAGCAGCACGAGCAGCACACCCTGGTCCGCACCCTGGTCCTCGGCATCATGAGCGGCGGCCGGAGCGCCACCCCGCTCGCCGTCCTCGCACTGAACCACGACCGGTCCTCGCTGAAGGGTTCGTGGCAGCAGTGGAAGGTCTTCAGCACCCCGGTCGGCCGCGGCCTGCTCGTCGCCTCCGCCGTCGGTGAGCTCATCGGCGACAAGCTGCCGAAGACCCCGAACCGCATCGCCCCCTCCGCGCTGCTCGGACGTGTCGCGTCCGGTGCCCTGGCCGGCGCCGCCCTCGGCACCACCGGCAAGCGTGACCTGCGCATCGAGGGCGCGATCCTCGGTGGCGTCGGTGCCCTGGTCGGCAGCTTCGTCGGCTGGGGTGCGCGCAAGGCCCTCGGGGGTGCGGGCCTGCCCGACCCCGTCGTCGCGCTCGCCGAGGACGCCGCGGCCATCGCCGGCTCCGTGAAGGTCATCACCGCCGACTGAGCGTGACCCGGCGTGCCGCGCTTGCTCGCCGCGGGCGTCGCGCTCGCCGCGCTCGCAGCGTGCGCGCTTCGTGAGCAGGAACGGTCGGGTCGCACCGCCGCACCCGACCGTTCCTGCTCACGATCCGCACGCCTCGGCCTACGGTGGCCCTCATGCACATCGTCGTCATCGGAGCCACCGGCCACATCGGGTCGTTCCTCGTCCCCCGCCTCGTCCGCTCGGGTCACCGCGTCGTCGCCGTCACGCGCGGCACGAGCACCCCGTACGCCGACGCCCCGGAGTGGCAGCAGGTCGAGCGGATCACCGCCGACCGCGAGCAGGAGGACCGCGACGGCACCTTCGGCAGCCGCATCGCCGTGCTCGGTGCCGACGCCGTCGTCGACCTCGTCTGCTTCACCGAGTCCTCGGCCGCAGCGCTGGTCGACGCGCTCCGTGGCACCGGCACGCACCTGGTGCACTGCGGCTCGATCTGGCGCGCCGGTGTCTCGCACGTGCTGCCGATCACCGAGCAGAACGCCACCCCACCGTTCGGCGACTACGGCGTCCAGAAGGACGCGATCGCCCGGATGCTCAAGGAAGAAACTGCCTCAGGCGGTTTGGTCACGACGTCGCTGCACCCCGGTCACATCAGCGGTCCGGGCTGGACCCCGATCGGTCCGCTCGGCAACCTCGACCCCTCGGTGCTGACGAAGCTGTCCGCCGGCGAACCGCTCGAGGTCCCCGGTCTCGGCGCCGAGACGATGGCCCACGTGCACGCCGACGACGTCGCGCAGGCGTTCCAGCTCGCGGTCGAGCACCGCGATGCGGCGGCGGGCGAGGACTTCTTCGTCACGGCTCCGACGGCGCTCACCGTGCGCGGGTACGCCCACCTGGCAGCGTCGTGGTTCGGCCAGGAGGCCCGGCTCGACTCCGTCACCTGGGACCGGTTCCGCGAGACCACGGCTCCGGAACACGCTGACGCCAGCTGGGAGCACCTGTCCCGCAGCCAGCTGTTCAGTACCGAGAAGGCGAGTCGTCTGCTCGGCTACGCACCGGCGTTCACCGCCGAGGAGACCGTGCTGGACGCCGTGCGCTGGCTCGTCGACCACGGCGAGCTCGAGGTCACGAACCCCCTGGTCCGCTGAGCCCCGCGGTCAGGTCCGGTCCGGCTCGACCACGAGGCCGCGGTTCCGGTGCACGACCCAGACCGTCGCGGCGAACCCCGCCGACACCGCGGCGCCGATCGTGACCGCCGTCCAGCCCCCGGCGTTCCACAGCACCGACGCCAGCGCCGAACCGAGCGCACCGCCGATGAAGTTCGAGGTGACGAACGCCGTGTTGAGCCGGCTCCGCGCGGCCGGGTCGACCGAGAAGAGCCGGGTCTGGTTGAGCACGTTCGCCGCCTGCACCGCGACGTCGAGCAGCAGCACGGCGAGCAGCACCACGACGATCGAGTGCGCACCGACCCCGGCGACGACCAGGGAGACGAGCAGGAGCACGATCGCTCCCCCGGTGACGGGTACCGACAGCCCCCGGTCGTGCAGTCGCCCGACCCGCTGCGCCGCCACGGCACCCGCGAGCCCCACCAGCCCGACCAACCCGATGCTGCTGGTGGAGAAGTCGTAGGGGTCGCTGCTCAGCAGGAACGTCAGCGCGGTCCAGAACATCGTGAACACGGCGAACACCGACGAGCTGATCACCAGCGTGACCTGCACGGTCCGGTGGGTCCGGACGGCACGGAACACCGACAGGATGAGCTGCGGGTACGGCACCTTGCCGCGGGCTTCGAGCTGCGGGATGGCTCGGCGCAGCAGCACCGCGAGGACGAGGGCGACGACGGCGGCGAACACGTAGATCGCGCGCCACCCGAACGCGTCCGCGACCAGGCCGCTGATCGTCCGCGACACCAGGATGCCGGTGAGCACACCGGACGCGATCGTGCCGACCACGCGTCCGCGCTGCGCGGGGTCGGCGAGGTCCCCGGCCAGCGGGATGAGGAGCTGCCCGGCGACCGTGGTGAGCCCGACCAGCGCGAGGGCGACCAGGAGCGTCGCGAAGCTCGGCGCGATCGCGGCGAGCAGCAGCGCGACGGCCGAGGCGACGAGCACCCAGGGGATGAGGCGTCGGCGGTCGAGGACGTCCCCGAGCGGCACCACGAGCAGGATGCCGAGGGCGTAGCCGACCTGGGTCAGCGTGACGAGCAGCCCGGCGAGCGACGCCGAGGTGCCGAGCGACGATGCGATGTCGTCGAGCAGCGGCTGCGACCAGTACAGGTTGCCCACCGCCGCTCCCCCGGCGACGGCGAACAGCAGGGTCCGGCCCGTCGACATCGAGTGGTCCGTGGTCATGCTGCGGGTGCTCCCTCGTTCAGGGCGGCCAGGGCGTTCAACGTGCGCGGGTAGCCGATGAGCGGGACGAGCACGGTCAGGACGTCCAGCATCTGCTGGCGGGTGTTCCCGACGTTCAGGTTGCCGGCCACGTGCCCCTGCACCTGTGCGTCGGCCCCGCCGAGCGCCGCGAGCAGCGCGAGGGTCAGGAGTTCACGGGTGGGCAGCGACGGCGCCCTGCACCTCGTCCGGTGACAGGTGCTGTCCTCCCCCCTCTCCGCTCATCGACGCCGGAACAACTCCCCCAGGTGCCAGGGGCCGGGCGCGAGCCGCACTGCCGCCTCGGCACGGACCCGTTCCTCGAGCTCGCGATCGCGGGTGAGCTCGTGGATCTCCTGCTCGGCGCGCAGCCGGAACCGCAGTCGGCCGAGGCCCCCGGCCGACGGCGCGGGGAGGACCGTCCGGACGGAGTCGGTGTCGTTCATGCTGGATGCGCCCTTCCTCGTCGTGGCTGTGGACACTTGGTGCGCTCGTGCGACGCGACCACGTCACGGCCGGGAGGCGCGGTGCCGGCTGGCACCGCGCCTCCCGGCTGTCAGTGGCCGCGACCACCGCATCAGGCGAGCTGACGGGCCCGCTCCGCGATGCCCTCGGTCGCCGCCCACGAGGCCAGCACCCGCAGGGCGTCGGCCGTCGGACTGCCCGGCGTCGCCGGGTAGATCGTCAACGCGAGCCCCGGGTCCTCGGCGAGTTCGAGGGTCTGGAAGTGCAGCTCGAGCGGTCCGACGACGCCGTGCCGGAACGACTTCACGCCGGCGTAGTGGCGTCGGACGTCGTGCGCTGCCCAGAGTTCGCGGAAGTCGTCGCTCCGCATCGACAGCTCGCCGATCAGCGCGGCGAGGTCCTTGTCGTTCGGCGTCCGGCCCGCTTCGCGCCGCAGGATCGCGACGTTCGTGTGCGCCGCCCGCTGCCAGTCCTGGTAGAAGTTCCGCGCCTGCGGGTCGAGGAAGATGAAGCGCGAGAAGTTCATCGGCCGCGCCGGTGCCGCGACCAGGTCCGAGTGCATCGCGAAGCCGAGCGCGTTGGCGGCGACGATGTCCTGGCGGTTGTTGACGATCATCGCCGGGGCGTCCGTGACGACGTCGAGCAGGTACTGCAGCTCGGGTCGGACGGCGGCGACGGGCACGACACGACCGGCGCGACGCGGGGTCTCGTTCTGGTGCTGCGCGAGGTCGCGCAGGTGCTCCTGCTCGGCGGGGTCGAGCTGCAGGGCGCGGCCGATGGCGTCGAGCACGCTCTCGGAGACGCCCTGCAGTTTCCCCCGCTCGAGTCGCGTGTAGTAGTCGATGCTGACGCCGGCGAGGCGGGCGACCTCTTCTCGGCGCAGCCCGGTCACGCGGCGCCGGGTGCCGAAGGTCTCGACGCCGGCTTGCTCGGGGGTGATGCGGGCGCGACGGCTGGAGAGGAAGTCGCGCGCTTCGTCGCGGTGGTTCATGCCGTCACGGTACTTCGCCCCGTCCGGCGCGAGCGAGGGGCTGCGGGAACCCCTTTCACGTGCGCGTGAACGGGACGGAGACGATCCGGTCGTCACCGCTCGACGGTGTCCCGCGGCCGTCGGTGTTGTTCGTGACGAACCAGAGGGTGTCCGACGGGCCCTCGACCACCGTTCGGATCCGGCCGAAGTCACCCGCGAAGTACTCGGTCGCGGTTCCGGGGTCGTCGGCCGGGATCGCGCGCAGCACCTCGCCCCGCAGGTTGCCGACGAAGACGGTGTCGTCGACGACGGCGAGGCCGCTCGGGGACGCCTCGTCCGTCGACCACTGCTGCACGGGATCGACGAAGCCCCGGTCCTCGCCGCCGGTGCCCTCGACCTCGGGCCAGCCGTAGTCCGCGCCGGGCTCGATGACGTTGAGCTCGTCGTGGGTGTTCTCGCCGAACTCCGACGCGAACATCGTGCCGTCCGACGACCAGCCCATGCCCTGCACGTTGCGGTGCCCGAGGCTCCACACCGGCGACCCGTCGATCGGGTTGTCGGCGGGGACGTCGCCGTCCGGGGTGAGCCGCAGGATCTTGCCCGCGAGCGAGTCCTCGTCCTGCGCGTCCGTGCTCGCACCGGCGTCCCCGACGCTCGCGTACAGCATGTCGTCCGGGCCGAACGCGATCCGCCCGCCGTCGTGGAACGTGTTCTTCGGCAGGCCGTCGATGACCGTCGTGGCGTCCCCGAGCCCCCACGACCCCGCGCTGCCGGTCAGCTCGTACCGCTGGATCCGGTTGCCGTCGTCGGTCGTGGAGTACACGAACAGGTCGTCGTCGTGCAGTGCGAGCCCGAGCAGGCCGCCCTCGCCGCCGTGGCTGACCCCGTCGACGGTGCCGACCTCGCGGGTGGTGCCGTCGGACCGCAGCTCGAGCACCCGGGCCGAGTCGCGCTCGCTGACCAGCGCGTCGCCGTCGTCACCCGTCAGGACCACCGACCAGGGGGCCTCCAGGCCGGTGACCACGTCGGTGGTGTCACCGTCGAGCGCCACCTGACCGGCGGACAGGCCAGCGGGTGCGGTGGCGCCCGCCGTCGGCGATCCGCCCCGGTCGGATCCGTCCTGGTCCGCTCCGTCGCCGCTCGTGCAGGCGGTCAGGGCCAGTGCGGCGACGGCGGCGATGCCGGCCGCCGACCAGAGGCGGCGGCTGCGGGGCGTTCCGGCGGGTGTGTCCACGATGATCCTCCCGGGGTCGTGGGTCGATCACACACGCTGCGTTCGGGAAACCCCTGAGGGGTTCCGGCGGCACCTCCCGCGCGCAGACGCACCGGCCTACCGTCGTCGGCATGCAGATCGAACCGAAGCAGCCGACCGTCAAGAACCCGCCCGAGCAGTTCACCGGCGACGTCTGGCTCGACGCCGTCGCCTCGCCGAAGGAGCCCGGTCAGACCATGACCGTCGCCAAGGTCCGGTTCCTGCCCGGCGCCCGTACCGCCTGGCACTCGCACGCCAAGGGACAGACCCTGCACGTCACCGAGGGCGTCGCACGGATGGGTACCCGGGACGGCCGCGTGATCGAGGTGCAGGCTGGACAGACCGTCTACACGCCGGCCGGCGAGGAACACTGGCACGGCGCGACCCCCACCGACTACATGGAACACCTCGCGATGCTCGAGGGCGCCGACGACCCGGCGACCACCACCACCTGGCTTGAGCACGTGAGCGACGAGGAGTACACCGCATGACCACCATCGCCATCGTCGGGGCCGGCAAGGGCCTCGGCCTCGCCGTCGCCGAGCGCTTCGCCCGTGAGGGCTTCGCCGTCGCCCTGATCTCCCGCAACCAGGACCGCCTGGACGGGCTCGCCGCGGAACTGCGCGAGCGCGGGCACACCGCCGCCGGGTTCGCCGCGAACGTCCGTGACGGGGACTCCCTGCGCACCGCCCTCGAGCGCGCCACCGAGCAGCTCGGCCCCATCGAGGTGCTGCAGTACAGCCCGCTCCCCGCCAAGGAGTACATGCGCCCGGTGCTCGAGACCACGGCGGACGACCTGGTCGGCCCGATCGAGTTCTCGGTCTACGGCTCGGTCAACGCCGTCCGCCAGGTGCTGCCCGGCATGCGCGCGATCGGCCACGGCACGATCCTGTTCGTCAACGGCGGCAGCGCGGTCCGCCCGGGAGCCCGTGTCACGGGCACCTCGGTCGCCTTCGCCGCCGAGAGCGCCTACGCGCAGCTGCTGCACGACGCCGTCCGCGACGAGGACGTCCACGTCGGCCAGCTCATCATCCCGTTCGGCATCGACGACGGGCAGCCCGAGCACTCCGGGGAGTCCATCGCCGACCGCCTGTGGGCGATCCACACGGAGCGCGGCGACTTCCGCACCTTCGCGGAGGCACTGCCCGAGCTCGCGTGAGCGCGGCGCTCACCACGTGACGGACGGGAGGCCCGTGGCGACGCCGCCACGGGCCTCCAGTCCGTCTGTTGCTCGCGGAGCGCGCGCGTCAGTGCGCCCGTCGCACCGTCACCCGCCGCCGACCCCGCGAGGTCAGCCAGGCCCCGGCCGTCACCACGAGGGGCAGGCCGACCGCGAGCAGGGCCAGCACCGGCCAGTCCGGCACGAACGGCATGTGGTTCACCCCGACCGGACTCTCGGTGAACCGCAGGGTCAGGGCGCGGATCGGCAGGAGTCCGAGGAGCGTCCCGATCACCGAGCCGACCGTGGCCAGGATCGCCGCCTGCCAGGTCGACACCCCTCGGCGCAGGCGTGGTGCGGCACCGATGGCGTCGAGCACCTCGTCGTCCCGCCGGCCGTCGGACCGTGCGAGTCCGATCGCCACCGCCGTCGCACCGATGGTGACCGCCGCCGCCAGTGCGAGCACGATCGCCCGGATGATCGCCTCGTTGTCGACCGGACCGGCTTCGTAGGTGAACGACGGGCCGCTCCACCGTGCACGGTCGTCGCCGCCGAAGCTCTGCCACGCCGAGCTCAGCTCGTCCCACTGGGCCGGCTGGATGTCGTGGGGCAGCGTCGTGACGAGCATGCCGTCGACCACCGGCACGCCGTACCGTTCGGCGGTGGCCTTCGTCATGAAGACGCCGACCTGGATCCGCGGGGTCTGCACGTCGAGCACGGCGGGGATCGAGACGCTGGCCGCCGGTCGGCTCCGCTCGGTGACGGGCTCGCTGTCCCAGGTGCGGTCGTGGAACGTGTCGATCCGGACCGCACCGTCGTGGGCGTACTCCGGCCAGAGCGACACCGCGCGACCGCCCTCGAGCGCGCTCCGGACGGCGGCGGACGGCCGGTGCCCGGTCAGCACGGCGTAGTCGTCGACGGTCCCCGTCCAGATGTGCGGGGTCGACGCGCTCGCCGTGTCCAGGTAGTACGAGCAGCTCGTCGTGTCGTTCGCGGGGCAGTCGTACGCGCTCCAGCGGTGCGGGATCGTGACGGTCGAGGGGGTGTCGCCCGGCTGCTCCTGCGCGACGCCGAGCACCCGGATGCGGTCCTGGTCGAAGACCCCGGACACGACCTTCGCCGCGTGCGCGGTCAGCGCTGCGTCGTGGCGACCGGTGCCCCCGCCGTCCTTCGTCTCGGTCTGCACCTCGGCCGTCGCGACCCCGACCGCGGTGGAGTACTCGTAGCCACGGACGTACTGGGCCTGGCTCGACGCACTCCACGTGATCACGACCGACGCCACGAACACGACGCTCATCACGCTGGCCAGCACCGGCACCGTGCGGACCGGGTTGCGACGAGCGTCGCGGGCGGCGAGCCGTGCGGACAGCCCCGCGCGGGCGGTGAGCCGGGTGACCAGGGCGAGCAGCCACGGTGAGCAGATGGCGATGCCGAGCTGCATCAGGCACGGCCCGATCGCGACGCCGGCACCGACGACGTAGGCCCACCGGTCCTGCTGCACCGGACGGTCGTTGAGCATGAGCACCCCGACACCGCAGGCCAACGTCATCACGGCGCCGAGGACCACGAGCAGCGGCCCCCAGAGGCGCCGACGACGGCGGGCCGGACGGCTGACCGGCACCGGACGGAGCGAGCCCCGCAGTGCCGCGAGCACGTTGATCCGGGTGGCCGACCGTGCGGCGACGAGCGCTGAGACGAGTCCCGCGAGCACCCCGGCTGCGGCGATCGACAGCAGCAGGAGCGGCGGCACGTGCAACCCGGGGAAGGACACCACGTTCCCGTTGTCGATCAGCCGGAACGCGAGCACGCCGATCCCGGTGCCGGCGGCGACCCCGAGGACCGCGCCGACGAGCCCGAGCACCAGGCCCGACCCGGCGACGATCGTGCGGACGAACCGCTTGTCGCCGCCGACGCTCGTGACGATGGCGTACGAGCGGGTGTCCGCACGGGTGCCGACCAGGAACGCGGCCCCGGCGAGCAGGGCGACCTCGAACATCGCGAAGACGCCGAGCAACCCCATCGCCCCGAGGTACCAGCCGAGTGTCGAGCTCATCTGCCCACCGGGGAGCCGGGCGTCCGGCGGGTCGAGCACGACCGGACGCGACTGCACGATGATGCCGTGCGCGTTGAGCTGCCGGATCTCCGACCACGTCGGGGCGTCCGACGGCAGGTACACGGTGACGTCGGTGAGCCCGACGTCGTCGGTGGTGTCGGTCGTCGAGAGCGTCGTGCCCCAGGGCAGGAACACCCCCTGCGACCCCGGGTCCGTCCCCAGGTCGGTCATGGTCCCGGTGATCGTGAAGCGCTTGGTGACCGGGTCGGTCAGGTCCACCGTGTCGCCGATCCGCGCCCCGAGGCGCTCGAGCGTGGCCGGCGTGACCATGAGGCCACTGCGCGTGGTCGGCGCGGAACCGTCGAGCACGTGCCAGTGGCCCTCGAGCGACGGGTCCCAGACACTGCCCTCCACGGCGGTCAGTCCGACGGGGCCGTGCGCACCCTGCACCACGACGGGCGTGCTGCCGACCGGGATCGACAGGGCGCCGTCGGGTACGTGGGCCAGGACGTTCGTGAACGGTGAGTCGTCGTCCGACTCCGTGACGGGGCTGTTCCGCTTCGAGTCGGTGAACTCCCACTGCACCGGGTCCTGCACCATGCCGGGCAGGTCCGGGCCGGAGACCCGCATCTGCGCCGATGCGTGGCCGAGGTCGTAGTCGAGCCGCTCGGCGGTAGTGGCCTGCGTCGACTGCACCACGACGGCGACGGCGGCGAACCCGGCGGTGGGGATCCCGATGAGCGCGATGATCAGTGCCGCGCGGCCCGCTTTCGCGAACGCCAGCCGACGCCCCAGACGGAGCGCCGGTCGGAGGGCGAACGGCGTCCGGCCGGTCCCGGCACGCCGACCCCCGCTCACGAGGCGGTCCGGTCCGACAGCGCCGCCTCGCCGCCCGAGTACACGGTCTCGTCGACCACCCGACCGTCGCGCAGGAACACGATCCGGTCCGCCCAGGCCGCGTGCCGGGCGTCGTGGGTCACCAGGAGGGCGCCGGCTCCGGCGTCGACGTGCCGACGGAGCATGCGGAGCACGACCTCGCCGGTCTGCGAGTCGAGGGCTCCGGTCGGCTCGTCGGCGAGCACGAGTCGACGCTCCCCGACCACGCCGCGGGCGATCGCGACGCGCTGCTGCTGGCCGCCGGACAGGTCGTCCGGGTAGGCGTCGGCGCGGTGCGACAGCTCGACGTTGTCCAGCGCGAGCTCCGCGGCGCGGCGGGCCTGCGAGGCCTTCCACCCGTCGAGCTCGAGCGGCAGTGCCACGTTCTCGACCGCGGTCAGCGAGGGGATCAGGTTGAAGTCCTGGAACACGAACCCGATGAGTCGGCGGCGCAGCGCTGCGAGCTCCTTGGCGGGACGGTCGGACACGAAGGAGCCGTCGATCAGGACCTCACCGCTCGTCGGCGGCAGCAGGGTGCCGGCGCAGGCGAGCAGCGTCGACTTGCCCGACCCCGAGGTGCCCATCACCGCCACCATCTCGCCGCGCTCGACCCGCAGGTCGATGCCGGCCAGGGCCGTGACGGCCTTCGCGCCGGAGCCGTAGTGCACGCTCACGGCGTCGAGCTGCAGGAGCGGTGCGGCGGTCACCGTGCGCTCCGCGCAGCAGCGGCGTCAGCGTCAGCAGCACCGTCGGCACTGGCAGGCGTCGCCGGGTGCTCGTCCGGCCGGTACCGGGCGACGCTCGACTCCACGTGGTCGAGCCACCGCACCTCGGCCTCGGCCTGGAACACCATCGACTCGAGCACGAGCGACCACGCCAGCTCCGCCGCCGGATCGGTCGTGCGCTTGAGCCGCGTCAGGTCCTGCAGGTTGCGGATCGCGGCACCGCGCTGCACCTGCACCAGGCGGGCGACGTCGACCCCGGGCACGGTCACCGCGAGGGCGAACTTGATCGCCAGCTCGTCGCGACCGCGCTTGGCCGGCACGGGCTCGCTGAACCAGCGCGCCACCTCTGCGCGACCCGCGTCGGTCGCCGTGTAGACGACGTGTCCGTCGCCGTCGGCGTCACCGCGGGCGACCAGGCCGTCGCGCTCCAGGCGGTCCAGGGTCGTGTAGACCTGGCCGATGTTCAGGGGCCAGCTGCCGCCGGTGCGGTGCTCGAACTCCCCCCGCAGCTGGTAGCCGTACCCGGGTCCCCCCACCAGCAGCGCGAGTACGCCCATCCGAACGCTCATGACACTTCCCCTGCCTCGGGCCACCGTGGCCATACTGAGTATGCACGTACGCGGTATGCCTGCGCAAGCGCGGATCTGGGCAGGGCGGAGAAACGGACGGGAGGCGCGGTGCCGGCTGGCACCGCGCCTCCCGTCCGCCCGGTCGTCGCGTTCGCGACCCGCGGTCGCTTCCCGGGGTCAGTGACCCAGCTTCGCCAGCTCCTCGAACTCGTCGTCGGTCAGATCGACGGTCGCACCCGCGAGGTTGTCCTCCAGGTGCGCGACGCTCGACGTGCCGGGGATCGGCAGCATCACCGGGGAGCGCTTGAGCAGCCAGGCGAGCGCGAGCTGCGCCGGGGTGGCACCCTTGCGCTCCGCGATCTCCGTGAGCGGCGAGTCCTCGCCGGTCAGGCCACCCGTCGCCAGGGGGAACCACGGGATGAAGCCGATGCCCTGCTGCTCGGACCAGTCGAGCAGCTCCTCGGCGTCGCGCTTCTGCAGGTTGTAGAGGTTCTGCACGGAGACGATCGTGGCGATCTCCTGCGCGGCCTTGACCTCGTCGACGGAGACCTCGGACAGGCCGATGTGGCGGATCTTGCCCTCGTCCTGCAGCTTCTTCAGCTCGCCGACCTGGTCCTCGAGCGGGACCTTCGGGTCGATGCGGTGCAGCTGGAACAGGTCGATGCGCTCGAGGCCCAGGCGGCGGAGGCTCATCTCGGCCTCCTGGCGCAGGTACTCCGGGCGGCCGACGGGCGGCCAGACGTTCGGGCCGGTGCGGGTGAGACCGGCCTTCGTGGCGATGACGACGTCTTCGCCGTAGGGGTGCAGGGCCTCCTTGAGGAGCTCCTCGGCGACGTAGGGGCCGTACGAGTCGGCGGTGTCGAAGAAGTTCACGCCGAGTTCGACGGCACGCTTGAGGACGCGGATCGCCTCGTCGTGGTCCTTCGGCGGTCCCCAGACGCCGGGGCCGGTGAGCTGCATGGTGCCGTAGCCGAGCCGGTTGACCTCGAGGTCGCCGCCGATGCGGAAGGTGCCGGAGGACGCAGCCGGACGGTTCGTGGTGTCAGTGCCTGTGGTCATGTCCCCGGTCTACGCCCGGTGCGTTGCCGGTCCCTGAGTCGGTGTCCCCCGACCGCTCTCCGCGTTCGCAGGGCTACGGACGAGTGGGCCGCGGGTACGGGGTCTCGCCGCGTTCGAGTCCGCCGACGAGCTTGGTGAGCCGGTTCGTCCGCACCGTGGCGTTCGGGGCGGTGGTGATGCGGTGCAGTACGGCGTACCGGTTCGTGGCGTCGAGCTCGGCGAACAGCGCGGCGGCTGCGGGGGCGGCATCGAGGGCGGCCTGCAGGTCCTCGGGCACCGTGGCCGTGGCCGATCCGGCGTAGGCGCGGTCCCACCGGCCGTCACCCTTCGCGCGCTCGATCTCGGCGTGCCCGCGCTCCCGCATCCGCCCGTCGGCGATGAGTGCGGCGACCAGGCCGAGGTTCCGCTGCGACCACAGCGAGGCCTTCCGGCGCGGGGTGAACCGCTGGCGGTACGTGGTGTCGTCGCGCCCGCGTCGCTGCCCGTCGATCCAACCGGAGCAGAGCGCCTCGTCGAGGGCCGTGTCGTAGGTCAGCGTCGTCGGCTCGGTGACGCCCTTCTTGGCGAGGACGAGCCACACCCCGTCGGGTTCGTGCTCGTGGTCGTCGAGCCAGGCGCGCCACGCGGCGACGTCCGGCAGCACCAGGTCGACGATGTCCATGCGGTCATCGTAGGGCGCTGCCGGCCGTGGGCCCGGTCGGGTTCCGCGCTGAGCGACAGTTCACGGGGTGCAGGACGCGTGCAGTGTCGCTGGGGCCGAAACCCGGACCGCGCGCACCGTCCCCGGGCCGTCGTCAGACCCAGTGCGGCTGTGCGAGCACGCCTGCGGGGTCGGCCTGCTCGGCGATGCGGTGCAGACGGGTGGTGTTGTCGCCGAAGTACGCGGACGGGTCGGTGATCGATGCATCGCAGTAGTTCGCGTACGCGGCGTCGCCCCACGCCGGTCGCATCGCCTTCCGGAACCCCCGCACGTACGCATCGAACGGCGCGGGATCCGCCCCGTCCGCGAACACCGCCGTGTACTGCACGGTCATCAGCGCCGACCGCCAGGGGAAGGCCGAGTCCCCCGCGCCGACGTCCGCCACGGCGCCGCCGAGCGCGTCGAGCGCCACCCCACCCTCGAGGTTGCCCGTCACATCACCCGCCGCGGCCGCCTGCCGGACGAGCACGTCGATCTGAGCGTCGCTGAGCTTCGCCGAGCCGATCGACGACGTCGCCGCCTCGGACACCCGCTGTGGTCTGCCGGCCAGGGCCGACATCGCTGCCCCGTACGCCAACTCGTCCGCCGTGTGGGCGAGTGGCTTCGCACCGGTCGACCGGACGAACCCGTCGACGGAGGCGTCCGCCCCGGTCTTCGACCCCGTCCACACACCGGTCACGGTGACGGTCGGCGCGGTGTGCCGACTGCCGTTCAGCAGCTTCAGGGACGACCACAGCTCCCGGTCGGCGGTCGGCGCCCAGTCCTGCCAGGCACGCACCACGGCAGCGGCGGCCGACCACGCGAACGTGATCGTGAAGAGCAGGACGGGAGGCGCGGCGTGCGTCCGGAACGTCAGTGCGGTCACGACGCCGACGGTTCCACCGCCCCCACCGCGGCAGGCCCAGAAGAGGTCGGGTTCGCGGGACGTCGACACCCGGTGCACGGCCCCGTCCGGGGTGACGAGGGTGGCCGCCGTGAGCTGGTCGCAGGTCAGACCGAAGGACCGGACGAGGACGCCGACTCCACCACCCAGGGTCAGTCCGCCGATGCCGACCGTCGGGCACGAACCGGCGCCGATCGCCCGTCCGGCCTTCGCGAGCTCGGCGTACACGTCGCCGAGCCGGGCACCCGGGCCGATCGTGACGGTCCCGTCGTCGTGCAGGTCGATGCCGTCCAGGTCCTGCGTGCTGATGACCAGCGATCGCGGCACGTCGGTGCCGGGCGCCCCGCCGGCCGACCACCCCGTGTACGAGTGCCCGCCGGCCCGGAGCGCCACCGGCGTCGAGGTGGTCCGGGCGAAGGCGAGGCCGGCCTGCACGTCCGCGGTGTCCGCCGCCCGCAGGATCCCTCGCGGGTCGGCGTCGTCGAAGCGCGGGTTCTCGAGCACACGGGCGTCGTCCCACCCCGCCGCACCGGACCGGAGCACGGTGCCGGACACCGCGGCGGTCAGCGCATCCCACGAGTCCGGGCCGCGGTCCGGGGAGTCACTCGGTGCAGGGCCCGGGGTCTGCGAGCGCGTCGCGGCGGCGCTCGGTGACCGGCTGGGCTCGGGTCCCGGCCTGCTGCAGGCGGCGAGGATGCCGGCGACACCGAGACCGACTCCGCCGGCGATGAGCGCGCGGCGTGAGGTGGAGGTCGTCCGGTGGGAGCCTGCTGGTTCGGTCACCGGACCTGTCTACGCCGCGCCGCTGCTGATCCGGGTCGCACTCGCCCAGTCGTGCACCCAGCCGGGCACGGTCAGGTCGCGGTCCGCGCCACCCGCCGCCTCGAGCAGGTCCGCGGTCGGCACCGTCCCGCCGGAACGCCGCAGGAACCGGGCCTGCACCACGGCGCGGGCCATCACGGCACCCTGTCGCACGAACGTCTGCTCCAGGTACACGGCACGGTCGTCGACCCCGAGCACGTGGGTCCGGAGCTCGAACCGCTGCCCGAGCGTCAGCGAACGCTTGTACGTGATCGTCTGCGCCGAGACGACGGGGTACCAGCCGTGCTCGGCCAGCGCGGCCCAGTAGCCGGAACGGAGCATCAGGTCGAGCCGACCGAGGTCGAGCATCGACAGGTACTTGCCGTTGTTGACGTGGCGCAGCGGGTCCAGGTCGGTCGGGACCACCCGGAACGGCGTCCGCACCTCGTCCCAGAGCGGCGCCCGGCGGCGTCCACCGACCCGAGCGCGCAGACGGGTGCGCAGCTGCAGCAGGAGCAGTCGGAAGTACAGGTTCACGGGACGATCACACCAGTGTGCGGAGCGCTCGTGCGAGCACCTTGGAGGAACCTCACGAAGCCCGAGGGCGTTCGTCGGACCAGAACGGCTGGTCCCGACAACGAGTCGAGACGGTTCGTCAGCCCGGGAACATGCCGCCCACACCGCTGCCGCCGGGGTGCGCTGCCTTCGACACGCCTTCGGCCGTCGAGCGCGCGGCGTCGGCGTCGGCCACGGCACGTGATCCCGCCGTAGGGTCGGAGAAGTCCTCGAGGTCCGAGAGCGCCCGCCGCCGACGGCGGTTCTGCACCTCGAGCACGACGAGCAGGGCGCCGAGCACGACGACCACGGCGACGACGATCCAGATGACGACCACGACACTCCCCCGAGCCCGGGGCGCCTGCCCCGTCCCTCGCAGCGTAGTGGTGCGGAGGCGGGTACCGACAGTGCCTCCCGCCGCCCCGGGGGACCGGGAGTAGACCTGCAGCATGCAGACACGCAAGCTCGCAGACCTCGAGGTCGGACCGATCGGCCTCGGAACCATGGGCATGAGCGCCTTCTACACGGGCGCCGGCACCGACGACGACGAGTCGATCCGCACCATCCACCGCGCGATCGACCTCGGCGTCACCCTGTTCGACACCGCCGAGGCGTACGGCCCCTACACGAACGAGGAACTCCTGCGCCGTGCGCTCGAGGGCCGTCGCGACGACGTCGTCATCGCGACCAAGTTCGGCCTGTACCACCACGAGGCCGGTGAGGAGACGCCGACGCAGCAGCGCGGGATCTCCAGCAAGCCCGAGTCGGTGCGCGAGGCCCTCGAAGGCTCCCTCCGTCGCCTCGGCACCGACCACATCGACCTCTACTACCAGCACCGCGTCGACCCGGCCGTCCCGATCGAGGACGTCATCGGCCAGCTCGCCGGCTTCGTGCAGGAGGGCAAGATCCGGCACATCGGCCTCTCCGAGGCGAGCGCCGCGACGATCCGGAAGGCCCACGCCGTCCACCCGATCACCGCGCTGCAGAGCGAGTACTCGCTGTGGACGCGGGACCCCGAGGGCGACGTGCTCGACACCCTGCGCGAGCTCGGCATCGGCCTGGTGCCGTACTCGCCGCTCGGCCGCGGGTTCCTGACGGGTGCCATCACGAAGCCGTCCGACCTGGACTCCGACGACTTCCGCCTGGCGAACCCGCGCTTCCAGCAGGAGGCGTTCGAGCAGAACATGCGCATCGTCGACGCGGTCAAGGAGATCGCGACCGAGGCCGGGGCCACCCCGGCGCAGGTGTCGCTCGCCTGGCTGCTGGCCCAGGGCGACGACATCGTCCCGATCCCCGGCACGAAGCGGGTCTCCCGCCTCGAGGAGAACGTCGGCGCAGCCGATCTGACCCTCACGGCGGACCAGCTGTCGCGCCTGTCGGCGCTGCCGGTCCCGACCGGTGACCGCTACCCCGACATGTCGACCATCGGTCGGTAGACGCGACCACCTGACGACCTGGAGGCCCGTGGCGGATCCGTCACGGGCCTCCAGTCCGTCGTCAGTCGCGTTTGCGGACGCGAGACGCCGGCGTCAGCGCGAGACGCCCCCGAATCCGGCGGCGTCTCGCTGACTCGGCGGCGTCTCCCGAGGACGCCGGCGTCTCAGACCTCGGCGGCGAAGGACGCGGCCCGGACCTGCAGGTCCTCGATGCGCCGGAGGCGCGCTGCCTCGACGTCGTAGCCCTCGTAGGCGGGCGGCGGCAGCTTCCGGACGTTCCGCGAGCACTGGAAGTCCTGGCACACCAGGGTGCCGACGGTGTTGCCGTTTCGTCCGGCCGGCCCGGACCGTTTCGCGCTGTAGAACACGACGTCGTTCGGCAGCTTGACGTCCTGGCACCACGAGCACTGGGCACGGGAGCGGGGCGAGGCCTCGGCCTGCCGGAACAGGATGCCGATCAGTTCACCGTCCAGGGTCGGCACGACGGCGTAGGCACGCCGCCCGATCTTCGGGTCGCGCCAGCCGAGGTAGTCGAGCGCGTCCCAGTCGAGCGTCTCGAAGTCGGCGGGCAGCGTGAGGTCGGACACCTCTTTCCGTGAGGCGTTGACGAAGGACGTGCGGAGGGTCTTCTCCACGATGGGGAGCATGGGTGTTCGCTTTCGTGCGGGCCCGGGGCGTGCGGACGCACACCGCACCGGGCGGAGGAGGTCAGGGTTCGACGAGGGCGGCCGCACCCGAGGGCACGACCGAGGGCCTCACGCCCTGATGCCGGCGAAACGGGCGCCGACCACCTCCTGGAAGCTCACCCCCACAGCCTACGACCGGGTGTCAAGCCCGGCCCGGCTCGGCCGGGACGGTTCGGTTCGGCGTCGCCGTGACCAGGACGACCGAGCCCTCGTAGGTCGGGCGGATCCGCAACGACCCGTGCCGCCGGTCCCACTCCCCCGACTCCAACGCGGTCCGGAGCGCCGCCACGGACCGCCGGACGGTGAACTCGTCGACCAGGCCCCACGCCGGGTCCGCCTGGCGCACGCCGGGGTCGAGCAGTCGCTCGGGGCGGGCGTAGTACGCCTCGGCGAACCCGTCGACGCACGTGAACGGGATCGGCAACGCGGTGCTCGTCACGGTGTCGTCCCGCAGTGCGTCGGCCATCCGCGGCAGTGCTGGATGGCGACGGGCCTCGGCCACCAGCACCTCGGGCGCGTACTCGGCGAGCCAGGAGCGCTCGATGCGGTCGGGGTCGAACGTCAGGACCACGATCGTGCCCCGGGTCACCCGACGCACCTCGGCGAGCCAGCGCTCGAGGTCGTCCCACTCGTGCAGCGAGAAGGTCGTCATCGCGGCGTCGAAGGTGTCGTCGGCGAAGGGCAGGTCCGCGGCGGGCTCCGCGGTGGTCACGTCGCGGTCGGTCGGCGCGTACGAACCGGCACCGGCACCGGCACCGATGTCGAGCACGGTCCGGGCGTCTCCGAGGGCCTTCGCGACCGCGCGGGCGAACGCGGGTTCGGGCCGGCGGTGCTGCCGGTGGTCCGCGTCCCCTGCTGAGCCGTCCGTCGTCCTCGTCACGTCCCCACCCTACGAACCCGCGGGCGCCGGGTCAGTCGACCGACTCGGACTCGGATTCCGACTCGCGCAGGGCCGCGTACTGCTCGGCCCGCTCCGTCGCGGCCCAGCTGCCGAGCAGCGCGAGCGACCGTTCGGACTCGCTGCCCGGTTCGGCCGAGTACGAGAACAGCGTCAGGCCGGGGTCGGCGACCAGGTCGAGCGCCTCGTAGGACAGCCGCAGCTCCCCCACGATCGGGTGGTCGATGCGCTTCTTGCCGGTGCGCTGCATCCGGACGTCGTGGGCGGCCCACCAGCCGCGGAACTCCTCGCTCCGGGTGGAGAGCTCGCCGACGAGCGTGATGAGCCCCGGCTCGCAGGGGTTCGACACCGCGGCGGTCCGGAGCACGGCCACGGCGTCCTTCGCGGTCTGCGCCCAGTCCGGGAAGAAGTCGCGGGCGGCCGGGTCGAGGAACGTGAAGCGTGCGGTGTTCACCGGGCGTCCGGGGCCGGCGAAGAGCGGTGCGTAGAGCGCACGGCCGAGCTCGTTCGTCGCGACGACGTCCCCGCGCTCGTTCCGCACCCAGGCCGGTGCGCCGGTGATGGCGTCGAGCAGCCGCTGCACGCCGGGGCGCACGCGGGTCGGCACGTTCCGGTGCATGACCTTCGCGCCGGAGTTCGCCAGGCGCGTGAGGTCCCACAGGTGCGCACGCTCGTCCTCGTCGAGCTGCAGGGCGCTCGCCAGGCCCTCGAGCACGCTGTCCGAGACGCCCTTGAGCGAGCCGCGCTCGAGTCGCGTGTAGTAGTCGACGCTGACGCCGGCGAGCATGGCGACCTCGTGCCGACGCAGCCCGGGAACCCGTCGGACCCCGCCGCCGAACGACGGCATGCCGACCTGCTCGGGGGTGAGCCGCGCCCGCCTGGAGGACAGGAAGTCGCGGATCTCGTTGCGCACGTCGATACCCATGCGACGAGCGTACGTGCCCGGGCCGTGCGTCCGGCAGGCACGGGCGGTACCCGTCAGTCGGTCAGGGCGCGGCGTCGGCTCCGATGCGCACCCGTGCGACGCGGTGACCGTCCATGGCAGTCACCTCGAGGCGGTGGCCGCCGGCCGTGACGACGTCACCGACCTCGGGCACGCGGTCCAGCTGCACCTGCACGAGCCCACCCACGGTCTCGTAGTCGCCGTCGGGCAGGACGGGGCCGCCGTCCGCCGCCAGGTCCTCGAGCACGGTTGCTCCGTCGACGCCGTCGTGCGCCAGCACGGACTCGTCGTACTCGGTGGAGTCCCACTCGTCGCGGATGCGGCCGACGAGGTCCTCGAGCAGCGCCTCGAGCGTGACCATTCCGGCGCTGCCGCCGTACTCGTCGACGACCAGGGCGATCTGGTGGCCGTCGGTGCGCATGTCCGCGATCGCACTCGACAGCGACTTCGTCTCGGGCAGGGCGAGCACCGGCCGGACGAGCGTGGCGACCGGGGCCGCGGGGTCGACCGGACGCAGCAGGTCACGGAGGTGCACGAAGCCCTGGACCTCGTCGCGCCCGCCGGAGCTCACGAGGTACCGGGTGTGCCCGGCTGCGATGGCCTGGTCGGTGGCCTCGGCGACGGAGAGGCCGGCGTCCAGCGTCGACACGTCGTACCAGGGGCGCATCGACTCGCGCAGGATGCGGTCACCGGCGTCCAGCGCGCTGCGGGCGATCCGGCGTCCCTGCTCGTCGACGCCGGTGTGCTCGTCGACCAGGCCGCGGAGCTCCTCGGTGCTCATCGACTCGCTGCGGGCGTTCGGGTCGCCGCCGAGCAGTCGCACGACGGTGTCGGTGGACTTCGAGAGCAGCCAGATCACCGGCCGCATCAGCACCGCGAAGCGCTCCAGGGTCGGGGCGACGGCCATCGAGAAGCCCTCGGCACGCTGCAGGGCGAGGCGCTTCGGCACGAGCTCGCCGAACACGAGCGACAGGTACGCGATGACGAGGGTCATGAGCACCAGCGCGACGGCTTCGGCCGTGCCCTGCTCGAGGCCGAGCCCCTGGAACAGCGGCGCGACGTCGGGTGCGATCGAGGACGCACCGTACGCGGCGGAGAAGAACCCGGCGACGGTCACGCCGATCTGCACGGCGGACAGGAACCGGTTCGGGTCACGGCCGAGCTCGGCGACGCGCATCCCGCGGGGGCCGCGGCGTTCGAGCTGCTGGAGCTGGGATTCGCGGAGGGAGACGAGTGCGATCTCGGCGGCCGCGAAGACCCCGCCGACGAGCACGAAGAGGATGACGAGCCCGAAGGCGATCCAGGTGTCGGCGCCCATCAGCGGGCAGCCGCCTCGGATCGACGACGGGCGGGCGGTCTGTGGGGATCGTCCATGCCTGTGAGTCTGCACAGGCAGACTGGGACATCACCGTACTGCCGCTCGACAGCAACTGTGGGTTCTGCGTCGATCCGGGACGGGGCCCTGCAGGAGTCGGTCGCTACAGGGTGAGCGAGCGACCGATGCGGGCTTCGAGCCACGCCTCCGGGTCGATCGGCGTGACGCCGTCCATCAGGACCTCGAGGTGCAGGTGCGCGCCGGTCGAGACGCCGGAGGACCCGACGAGCCCGATGAACTGCCCGGCAGCGACGGTGTCGCCGACGTTGAGCGGCGAGGAGCCGGGGATCATGTGGCCGTACAGCGTGGAGACCTGACGGCCGTCGACCACGTGGTCGATGATGACCGCGTTGCCGTACGAGAAGTAGGTGCCCGAGACCCGGACCTTGCCCGCGGCGACGGCACCGATCGGTGTGCCCATGCCCGGCGTGAAGTCGAGGCCCTGGTGCAGCGACGAGCACGCGCCGCACGGTGCGGAGCGGTACCCGAAGCCGGAGCTCATCTGCACGGGGCCGGGGAACGGCGAGCGGACGGCGCCGCCGAACGACACGGCGCCTCCGGCGGTCGCCGCGGTGCCGGCGGAACCAGCCGTCGTCGTGGTGACGGTCGAGCCACCGCCGACGGTGAACCCGTCACGGTCGAACCCGGCGGACGTGACCGCCTGGGTCACGGCGTAGTCCTGGGTGCGCACGATGGGCGCGATGGTCGAGGTGGCCATCGAGGTGCCGGCGCTCGCGTGGGCGGGCATCGCCGACGCGGCGAACATCGCGATCGCGGCGGCGGCGCTGGTGAGGGTGATGCGTCCGGCACGGGCCGACCGGGAGGCCCGGGGTGCGCTGGCGACACGGGTCGCCTTGGGTGCGGGGCGACGGACGACGCGCTGGATGCGGTCGTCGACGCGCTCGGTGGTGGCGCGTGCGGCTGCGGAGCGGCGGCCGGCCGGCTCGGTGGCCGAGGACGCGAGGACGACGGCCTTCACCGGCTTGGCGACCTTCGCGGCGTTCGGCGCCTTGGCCGGCTTCGCGGCCTTCGCCGGCTTGGCGACCTTCGCTGCCTTGGCCGGCTTCTCGGGCTTGGTGACCTTCGCGACCGGGGCCGTCTTGCTGCGACGCTGCGGTCCGCGTGCTGCTGCGCGCTCGGCCTCGAGGGCGGCGCGACGGGACAGGTGCACCACCGGGGTCTCCGGGTGCTGGTCGGGTTCGGGTGCAGTCGTCATGGCCGCCCACCATTCTGCACGACTCTGTCGCTTTGTACAGGCCCTTCCGTGATCTTTTCGTTACCGAGTGCGCTGGGAGGCGCCTGATCGCCACGGGCCGAAGCGTCCCCCGGGCCCTCCGCATCGGTACGGTCAGGGGAAAGCGACGGAAGGACCCGCACCATGGCCCGATCGCCGCGTGAGCGGTACGGAACGGTCGACCTGGCGTCGGCCGACGTCGTGCTGGCCGGTACCCAGGAACTCCTTCCCGTGCTCCGGGCCGCGGCCGTGCGCGCCGGGATCGACGCCGCGCGGATGCGGGTCATCGGGGTCGACGACCTGCCGGACCCCGGCGAGACCTGGGACGCGGCGCTGGCCGTCATCGCCATCCGCCGCCCCGGTGACGACCCCGCGTTCCACCGGGCGCAGGCGGCTGCCGAGCTCATCGCGCCGATGCTCGCGCCGCACGCCGTCCGCATCGTCGTCACGGTGTCCGGGGTGACCCGCCTCGCGCCGAAGCTCGAGCGCACGCTGACGTCCGAGGTCCTGCACCAGATCGATGCCGCATCGGCGTCGTCCGGGTTCCGTCGGCCCTTCCGGCCCCTGCGCATGCGGCTCGGGCTCGCCGGGCTCCGTGCCGCCGGCGTCCGCGTGTTCCGCGTCTCGATCGGCGACTGAGGCTCAGGCTCCGTCGGTTCCGGAGTCGTCCGGGGGCTGCCGTGTGGTGGTCATGCGCGCTCTCCCTCGCTCTGGTGTTGCGGAAGACCAGCCCACGCGCCGTTCCTATGTGTCGACAGTGCGCCTCCAGGGTGTCGGCCGAGCATCTGCCGCGCGCAGGCAGGGGCCATGTATCTTGATGTCGAGACATCCTGCGCCACGAGTACCGTGGACGTACCGACGGTCGAACAAGGGAGTACCCGCCAGCATGGCCAAGATCATCTACACCCTCACGGACGAGGCGCCGTTCCTCGCCACCCACTCCTTCCTCCCGGTCATCCAGGCCTTCGCCGGCACCGCGGGTGTCGACGTCGAGACCCGCGACATCTCGCTCGCAGGCCGGATCATCGCCCAGTTCCCGGAGCGGCTCACCGACGAGCAGCGCCTGGACGACGCCCTCGCCGAGCTCGGCGACCTGGCGAAGACCCCCGAGGCGAACATCATCAAGCTGCCGAACATCTCGGCGTCGATCCCACAGCTCAAGGTCGCGATCAAGGAACTGCAGGCGCAGGGCTACGACCTTCCCGACTACCCGGACGAGGCCACGACCGACGAGCAGCGCGACGTCCGCGCCCGGTACGGCCGCGTCCAGGGCAGCGCCGTGAACCCGGTGCTGCGCGAGGGCAACTCCGACCGCCGCGCACCCCTGTCCGTCAAGAACTACGCCCGCAAGCACCCGCACCGCATGGGCGCCTGGTCGCGTGACTCGAAGACGAACGTCAGCACCATGGGCGTCGACGACTTCCGGTCGAACGAGAAGTCCTGGATCGCCCCCGCCGACGACGTCCTGACGATCACCTTCGTGGCCGAGGACGGCAGCGAGCAGGTCCTCAAGCAGTCGATCCCCGTGCTGCAGGGCGAGGTCGTCGACGGCACCGTGCTGCACGTGGCCGCACTCGAGACGTTCCTGCGGGAGCAGATCGAGCGCGCCGCGGCCGAGGACGTCCTGTTCTCCGTGCACCTCAAGGCCACGATGATGAAGATCTCCGACCCGATCATCTTCGGGCACGTCATCAAGGCGTTCTTCCCGTCGGTGTTCGAGCGCTACGGCGCCGACCTCGCCGCCGCGGGCCTGACCCCGAACGACGGCCTCGGCTCGATCCTCGCCGGCCTCGGTGCGCTGCCGAACGGCGCCGAGATCGAGCGTGCCTTCAAGCAGGGCATCGCCGACGGCCCCGAGCTCGCCATGGTCGACTCGGACAAGGGCATCACGAACCTGCACGTGCCGAGCGACGTCATCGTCGACGCCTCGATGCCCGCGATGATCCGCACCTCGGGGCACATGTGGGGCCCGGACGGCGACGAGCACGACACCCTCGCCGTCATCCCCGACTCGAGCTACGCCGGCATCTACCAGGCCGTGATCGACGACTGCCGCGCCCACGGCGCCTTCGACCCGTCGACGATGGGCTCCGTGCCCAACGTCGGTCTGATGGCGCAGAAGGCCGAGGAGTACGGCTCGCACGACAAGACCTTCGAGCTCCCCGGCGCCGGTGTGGTCCGCGTCACGACCGCCTCGGGTGACGTCGTCATCGAGCACGACGTCGAGCCCGGAGACATCTGGCGCGCCTGCCAGACCAAGGACGTCGCCATCCGCGACTGGGTGAAGCTCGCCGTCACCCGCGCCCGTGCCTCCGCGACGCCCGCCGTGTTCTGGCTCGACGAGACCCGTGCCCACGACGCGAACCTCATCGGGCTCGTCCGCCGGTACCTCGGCGAGCACGACACCGAGGGCCTGCAGATCGAGATCCTCGCGCCCGAGGACGCCATGCGCTTCTCGCTCGAGCGGATCCGCCGCGGCGAGGACACCATCTCGGTCACCGGCAACGTCCTGCGCGACTACCTGACGGACCTGTTCCCGATCATGGAGCTCGGCACCTCGGCGAAGATGCTCTCCGTCGTCCCGCTGCTGGGCGGTGGCGGCCTGTTCGAGACCGGTGCCGGTGGTTCCGCGCCGAAGCACGTGCAGCAGCTCGTGCAGCAGAACTACCTGCGCTGGGACAGCCTGGGCGAGTTCCTCGCACTGGCGGTCAGCCTCGAGCACCTCGCCGGTGTGACGGGCAACGAGCGGGCGAAGATCCTGGGCGAGACCCTCGATCGTGCCACCGGGACGTTCCTCGAGCAGGACAAGTCCCCGGGCCGGAAGCTCGGCTCCATCGACAACCGCGGCAGCCACTTCTACCTGGCGAAGTACTGGGCCGAAGAGCTCGCCGCGCAGACCCAGGACACCGAGCTCGCGGCGTCGTTCGCGGACCTCGCGGCGAAGCTCGGTGATCAGGAGCACACGATCGTCGACGAGCTCGTCTCGGTGCAGGGCCACCCGGCCGACATCGGCGGCTACTACCGCCCGGACGACGCCAAGACGAGCGCGGTCATGCGCCCGTCCGCCACGTTGAACGCGGCGCTGGCAGCGCTCTAGCAGCGACCTGCTCGCGGACGGGAGGCCCGGTGCCAGCTGGCACCGGGCCTCCCGTCCGTCCGTGGTCGCGTCCGCACCACGAAACCCGACCGTTCGTGCTCACGAAGCGACACGGGGGACGCGCGGGGCGTCAGCCGCGGGACGGCACGGGCGGGCCGGCGGCCAGCAGCCCGGTGAAGACCAGGGCGACGGCCACGACCCCGATGCCCGCGGCCACGGCGGGCCGGCGCACCACGAAGAACAGCAGACGGTCCCAGAAGCCCGAGTGGGCGTCCGGCGAGCGGCGCCAGGAGCCCTCGAGCATGCCGCGGCGGGCGACCGCGACCTCGAACGGCACGGTGGCGTACGGCACGACGGCACTGGCCCAGCCGAGCACGAGCGCCCCGAACGACCACCGCTGGTTCACCGCGACGACCGTCGTGACCACCAGGTACGCCAGGAACACGAAGCCGTGCACCCCACCGCCGATGCGCACGCCCCAGTCGCCGGCGTCCAGGCCGTACTTGAGCACCATCCCGAGGATGAGCAGGGTCCAGGTCACGAGTTCGGCGACCGCGGCGGCGCGGAACAGGGAGCGCGGAGTCATGGCCTCCATGGTGGCGGACCCGGTTGACAGACAGCAGGACGCCCCGGGCCGATCGACCCGGGGCGTCCTCGACGTCGGGTCAGTGCCGCACGACCACCGTCTGGCCCAGGCGGTTCACGCCGGCGCGCGCGTCCCACGTGCCGGTGTTCGCGGTCTGGATCGCGAAGGCCGGGTTCGACGCCACCGAGCGTTCGGGTGCCGGCAGGGCGAGGGCGACGTCCCAGCGTCCCTTCGGCAGGTGTGCGAGCGACGCCCGGACGGTCACGGTCCGGCCCGGCTGCCACGACGACGCGTCGGCGCGCACCGGCACGGTGACCCGGCGGTGCCCGTCGGTCAGGACGAGCTGCACCGGGCGGCTGTTGTACGGCGCCGCCCAGCCGTCGTTCCGCACCGACACCGCGACCGACGGCGTGCGACCGGTGGTGACGGTGCTCGAGGTCATCGTGAAGCGGTAGCCGAGCTTCTTCGCGGCGTCGGTCATGCCGTCCGCGCCCCAGGTCGCCAGGACGTCCTTGTTGTAGTCGAGGTTGAGGTAGCTGTAGTGGTACTTCGCCATCTCGGCCGAGGCTGACGGGTACTCGGACCGCGGCGCGTTCACGGCGCAGGTCTCGCCACCGACGGGGACGTACCGCGACTCGGCGGCCAGGTAGTCCTGGTCGAGTGACAGCGGGTCGCTCAGGAACGTGCCGAAGTCGTCGGGCGAGGCGAGGAAGCAGTCGTTGTGGTGCCCGGTGCGCGACGCTGCCGACCCGTCGTGCGCCTGCTCCGGGGTGAGCGCCCCGGCCGTGCCGGACGGCGTGCGGAGTGCGTCCTGCTTCATCTGCATCGTGCGGACCTGGACCGAGCGGCTGGACGGCAGGGCCGCGAGTTCGGCCTGCAGGACCTGCCGTCGGGCGTCCTTGTCGGCCTCGGTCAGCACGCCCGGGTTCGACGGGTCGCTGGCGAAGTGGTCGGTGTAGTAGCCCTCGCCCCAGAGCCCGATGAACCCCTGCTGCAGGGTCGGGATGACGTCGGCGTTCCGGCGGAGCGTCGGGGTGAGCTGCTGGATGTGCGCGAGCACGGTCGACAGGTCGGCGTCGCCGTAGGGCGCCGAGTACGGGTACGCACCGCCCTGCACGTACGCGAACCGGGTGATCACGCCCACCCCTGCCGCACGTGCGGTGTCGTAGTCGCGCTGCACGAGCCGCAGCCAGGCCGGACTGAGGCGCTGCTGCTGCACGAACGCCTCCATGTAGAACACCCGGACGATCTGGGTGACCCCCTCGGCGCGGTAGCCGCGGAGCGTCGCGGCGTCGAGCGGTGTGTACCCGCTGCCGTCGGCGCGGTAGTGCGTCTCGGTGGTGTGGTCGAACCCGCGCGAGGGGTTCGGGATGACCGCGTCGCTCGCCGTGTAGGCCACGGTCGAGGTGGTCGCGGTCCGTGTCGTGTGGTGGCCGGTGGGCGACGACGCCCACGCGGTGGTCGGTACGGCGAGCGCGAGTGTCGCCGCGAGTGCGACGGTGGTGATGGTGCGGTGCTGCATCGGACGAGCCCCTGTCCTCGGCGCGGACGGTGATCGGCGCCCCCTGGCGCTGCCGTCCTGCGCGATTGTGATCTGAAGGTAGGCCGAACGATCAGAAAACGCCAGTGGATGCGCGAACCGAGCACGGGTAGCGTTGCCTGCATGTCGCCGTCGACCGAGAACCGTCCCCTGAACATCGTCGTCTGGAACGAGAACGTGCACGAGACCCGCGGTGACGCGACGGTCATCGGGCACTACCCCGACGGCATGCACACCGTGATCGCCGAGGCGCTCCGGCAGCTGCAGCCCGGGGCCGACGTCTCCACCGCCACCCTGCAGGAATCCGACCACGGCATCACCGCCGAACGGCTGGCCACCACGGACGTGCTGTTCTGGTGGGGGCACGCCGCCCACGACGAGGTGAGCGACGCCGTCGTCGACCTGGTCGTCGACGCCGTGCACGCCGGCATGGGCCTGGTGGTGTTGCACTCCGGCCACTACTCCAAGCCGTTCAAGCGCCTGATGGGCACGACGTGCTCGCTGAAGTGGCGGAACGACGGCGAGCGTGAACTCGTCTGGACCGTCGCGCCCGAGCACCCGATCGCCGCGGGGGTCCCGCACCCGATCGTCATCGACCGGCAGGAGATGTACGGCGAGTACTTCGACATCCCGCGCCCCGACGAAGAGGTGTTCCTGTCGACCTTCGCGGGCGGCGAGGTCTTCCGCTCCGGCGTCGCGTACCGCCGGGGGCTCGGCAAGGTCTTCTACTTCTCGCCCGGCGACCAGGAGTACCCCGTCTACCACCACCCGGACATCCAGCGCGTGCTGTCGAACGCCGCCGCCTGGGCCGCCCCGGTGTCCGAGCGCCGCGAGCTGACGGCCGACCCCCACCCGCGGGACTGGTTCCTGTCGGATGATGGGGGTAGACAGGTCGGGTGACCAACCATCTCGACGGTGCGCACAGGCGCACCGCGGTGATCGAGGCGCTCGCCATCTTGGGATCAGGACCCGAGGAGCGCTTCGATCGCATCACCCGCATGGCCCACGAGGCGTTCGACGTCCCGTTGACCTTCCTCAACCTCGTCCACCACGACCTCGTCACCACGCAGTCGACCTTCGGCTGGCACCAGGGATCGAGCGTCCCCGCCAGCGAGCAGTTCTGCGCGTCGACGGTGCTGACCCGCGAACCGATGGTGATCCCGGACGCGTCGCTCGACGCCCGGTTCGCGCACACGGCGGCGGTGGCGGAGCACGGCATCCGGTTCTACGCGGGCGCACCGTTGACCATGGTCGACGGCACCCGGGTGGGCACGCTGTGCCTGATGGACGCTGTTCCGCGCACGTTCTCACCGGACGACGTCGCCCTGTTGGGTGACCTGGCCCGGTGGGCGGAACGGGAGCTCGGCGTCGCCATCGACCGCGGACGGGTCCGTCGGGTGCTCGACGGCCTGGTGCCGGACCCGGTCGCGGTGCCGGGGTACGACCTCGACGTCCTGGTGGCCCAGCACGACGACGGCGGGGGTGACGTCGCCGACTGGCGCGTCGCACCGGACGGTGCCCTGCACGTCACCGTCGGCCGGGTGAGCGCGGCCGGCCCGGCGTCGGGCCTGCTCGCCGCGGCGGTCCGCGGTGCCGTGGCGGCACGGACCGGTTCGGCCATGTCGGACGCGATCGTCGGCCTGGAGGCGCAGGTCACCGCCGACCTGTCGGCTGCGGACGCCGTCGGCTCGCTCTTCCACCTGCGGCTCGACCCGACGTCGGGTCACGTCGACTTCGGCGACGCCGGCCACGGCCTCGCGGTGTTCGTCCCCGCCGACGGCCCGGCTCGCGTCCTGCACCCGCTCGACCTGCCGCTCGGGCTGCAGCCGGAGTCGATCCCCCGGTCGCCCGGCGCGCTCGACCTGGAACCCGGCGACCGGCTGGCGATCTGCACCCAGGGCGTCCTGACGCTGGACGGACTCCGGCACCTCGACGACCTCGCTGCGCTGGTGCGCTCCGCTCCGGACGGGGCCACGGCGGTCGAACGGGTGCGCACGGCGGTCCCCGCGGACGCCGCGGTCGACGTCACGCTGGTGGTGCTCACACGGCACTGAGCGGATGGGCCGCCTGGGCGTGGCGTGCTGCCCCGGGTGGGTCAGGAGCGGAAGCGGTCCTGCCGAGGGCGCGGGGTGCCGGTCAGCGCGACCACGAGCAGCGTCGCGAGCAGGGCGAACCCGGCGAGCTCGATGCCCAGGCCGGCGAGCTGCCAGTACGCGCTGCCGACGTGCTGCGGCTGCGTGATCGACTCCGGCCACCACGACTCGATGAGCGGGAACGAGCCCGGGAACGGGTCGAGGCCGAACACCACGAGGCCGCCGAGCAGCAGCACGACCCCGAGGGCGGCCATCGCCCCGCGGGACCGACGGAGCATGTGCACCACGAGGGCCGCTGCCATGCCGGCGAGGCCGACGACGGCGAGCAGGAACGCGAGCACCACGATGGTCTGCGGCGCGAGCGCCACCCAGTCCAGCACCGCGATCGGCAGCAGCAGCCACCGCCCCGTCCGTGCCCAGCGCGCAGGGTTCCGCCATCCGTCCATGGCGACCGACCGTAGGGCACCCGGCCGAACGCCTGCCGAATGCGGCCAGTGGACCCCGGCGGCACTCCGCCCTGACTACGATCGGACCCCATGGCGCAGGACCGACCGACCCGGCAGCAGCGGTCGCTCGCGACCCGCGCGGCGATCATCGAGGGCGCGGCCGCGGAGTTCGACGAACGCGGGTACGTCGGCGCCTCGATGGACGGCATCGCCGAACGCATCGGGATGACCAAGGGCGCGCTGTACTTCCACTTCACGTCGAAGGCCGACATGGCGGGTGCCGTGATCGCCGAGCAGCACGCGATCTCCCGACGGTACGGCGAGGCCGCGGTGGCGAAGGGGACGACGCCGCTCGAGTGGATCGTGTGGTTGGCGCAGGGGCTGGCCGTGCAGATGACGACCGAGGTGGTGGTCAGCGCCGGTGTCCGGCTGTCGACCGACGTGGCCGCGAGCGACGTCGACCGGCAGGACCCGTACACGGACTGGACCACGGTGGTCGCCGGGTTCGCACGGCAGGCCGTCGACGCGGGCGAGATCGACCCACGGTGGGACCCGGAGCTGGTCGGCCGGGTCGTCGTCCGTGCCTACACCGGCGTGCAGACCGTCTCGGACGTGATGACCCGTCGGGCCGACCTGTTCGCGGGCCTGCGGGAACTCTGGACGGTCCTGCTGGACGCGTTCGTCACCGAACGGCTGCGTCCGGAGATCCCGCGGCTCGTCGCGCTCATCGCTCCGGAGTGACGCGGGTCCCCCCAGGGAAACACCCACGTCACCTCGTCCCTGAGACTACCGAGGAGGATCTCGCGCCACCGGCCCCAGTTCGCGGGCGTGTGTCCGGCGGCCCACTAGCCTGACGCCGTGCCCACACCCGCTGCCGAGGTCGACGTCGACGTCCCGCTCGTCCGGGCCCTGCTGCGCGACCAGCACCCCGACCTGGCCGGGCTGCCGCTCGAGGTCGTCGCGAACGGCTGGGACAACGTGGTGCTGCGTCTGGGCGACGACCTGGCCGTCCGGGTCCCCCGTCGGGAGCTGGCCGCACGCCTCGTCGAACACGAACAGCGCTGGTTGCCGGACATCGCCGCCCGGGTCGGATCGGTCGTCCCGGTGCCGGCCCCGGTGCGCACGGGCCGCCCCGCCCTCGGCTACCCGTGGTCGTGGAGCGTCGTGCCGTGGCTGCCCGGTACTGCGATCGGTGAACGGGCGGCCGGGGTCCTCGTCGCCGAGGCGCTCGCCGCGTTCGTCGGGCTCCTGCACGTCCCTGCCCCGGACGACGCCCCGGCGAACCCGTTCCGCGGGGTGCCGCTCGCGGCGCGGAGCGACGCCGTGCTGACGCGACTCGACGGTCACGGCGTGCACCGGGCCGGAGAGCTGGCCGCGCTGTGGCGGACCGCAGCGGCCGTGCCCGCGCACGCCGGGCCTCCTGTCTGGGTGCACGGCGACCTGCACCCCTTCAACCTGCTCGTCGACCCGTCGGGCGGTGCCGACCGCCTGTCGGCCGTGATCGACTTCGGGGACGTCACCGCGGGGGACCCCGCCGTCGACCTCGCGACCGCCTGGCTGACGCTCGACCGGCCGGGGCGTCTGGCGTTCCGCGCGCGCGTCACGGCCCCGGAGGCCACCTGGCAGCGCGCACGTGGGTGGGCGGTCGCGCTCGCGTCCGCCCTGGCGACCGCTGACGAGCGCGCCTTCCGGAGCGTCGCGCAACGGAGCATCGACGCAGTGCTGGACGACTGAGTCCCCGCGGGGCTATCGTGACCGCACCATCCGTGCACAGCCGATCGGAGGGGCCGCCATGACCCTCGAGCTCCGCGTCCAGCACGACGTCGCCACCGACGCCTCCCCCGCCCCCGTCCGACCCGAGCGACACGGTCTCCGCGGCCTGCTCGACCGTCTGTCCGACCGCCGCGCCGCCGCCCGCGCGCGGCGGGTCGACGACCGTGTTCGCGAACTCGGCGAACTCGTCCACCTGCTCTCGGACGCCCGCGCCGTCGTCGAACGCGGGTGGGTCCAGCACGCCTGGTTCGCCTACCTCGACGAGCACGGCCGCGAGCGCAAGGCCTCCAGTGCCGCCGCGATGGACGTGCAGGGTCGGCCGCTCGTCGGCGCCTGCCTGGTCGGCGCGGTCGTGTCCGCCGCCGGCGGGCCGCACGCGGTCCACGCGCCCCGGGTGCAGCACGCGCTCGACGTCGTGTGGCACGCCCTGGCCCGCGACGAGGGCGAGCCCGTGCTGTGGTGCCCCGCGCCGGACATCCGGATGGGGCGGGTGCGTGACCTGACGAGCTGGAACGACGCCCCGGCACGCACCGGTGCCGAGGTCGCCGGCCTGTTGCTGACGGCCGAACGGGTCGCCGTGCAGGAGTCGACGCGCCTGCAGGAGCTCCGGGTGGCACGATCGGGGGCATGAGCGACGTCGAAGCGGTCCCCGAGGTGCACCCCGCGAGCACCAGCACGCTGGCCGCGAGCGGCAACGCCCTGCTGTCGGACGAGGGGTCTGCGCGGAACCCCGACCGCGCGGCTGCCGACGCCGCGGTGAAGCAGACGCTGCACCGGTACCTGCAGAAGCACCGTGCGGCCCTGCTGGCCAAGCTCGACGGGCTGGCGGAGCGGCAGGCCCGCTGGCCGGTGACGCCGACGGGCACGAACGTCCTCGGGCTCGTGAAGCACGTCGCCGGGGTGCAGGCCGGCTACTTCGGCGAGGTGTTCGGGCGGCCGCTGCCGGACCAGCCCGCCTGGCTCGAGTCTGAGGACGGCGAGGACATGTACGCCACGCTCGACGAGACCATGGCCGACATCGTGGCCTTCCACCACCGCAGTGCCGCCCACGCCGACGCCACGATCGATGCCCTCGACCTCACCGCGACCGGCACCGTGTCGTGGTGGCCGGAGGGGCACCGGGACGTCACGCTGCACCGGATCCTGGTGCACATGGCGTACGAGACCGCCCGGCACGCGGGCCACGCCGACATCGTGCGCGAGATGCTCGACGGCCTGGCTGGCGACGGCGACGGCAACCTGGCCGACAAGTCGCCGGAGGAATGGGTCCGGTGGCGTGAGCAGCTCGTCGACATCGCGGAGCGAGCCGGGTTGCGCGGCTTCGACGCATAGCCGAGCACGCACACCGATCGTTACCGTTCTCCCAGGGTTCACCCGGTGACCAGGCTCTGACCTGGGGTTATTCTCCAAGCAAATGTGAGGGAAATGGTCGTCCACCGCTGTGTGCGTTGTACAACAGGTCCAGCTGCTGCGTAGCTTTGGCCGAGCTCGTGCCCCGATCTGTGGGCAGTTCAGCCGACCGGAAGGGGAGCGCCCACCCGTGTTCCAGTACGTCGTGGAGCGATGGAGCCAGATCTGGTTCGCATCGTGGCAGCACTTCTCACTGGTCGTCCAGTGCGTCGTCCTCGCCACGGTCATCGCCGTGGTGCTCGCCACACTCGTCTACCGCAGCCCGCGCTTGACCTCCGTCGCGAACGGGGTGTCGGCCATCGGCCTCACCCTGCCGTCCTTCGCGGTCATCGGCCTGCTCATCGTCCCGCTCGGCTTCGGCGTCCTGCCGTCGGTCGTGACGGTCGTCTTCTTCGCCGCGCTGCCGATCCTGCGCAACGCGGTCGTCGGTCTCGCCGAGATCCCGCCCACCGTCGTGGAGTCGGCGCGCGGCATCGGCATGAGCCGGTTCCGCACCCTGCTGCAGGTCGAGCTGCCGATGGCGTGGCCGATCATCCTGAGCGGGGTCCGCGTGTCCGCGCAGATGGTGATGGGCATCGCCGCCATCGCCGCGTACGCGCTCGGCCCCGGGCTCGGCGGTTTCATCTTCTCCGGGTTGTCCCGCCTCGGTGGCGCCAACGCCCTGTTCTCCGTCGTGGTCGGGGTGGTCGGGGTCGTCCTGCTCGCCCTCGTCCTCGACCTGCTCCTCATCGGCCTCGGCCGCCTGACCATCTCGAGAGGTATCCGTGTCCAGCACTGACTCCGCCACCACCACCGCGCCCGACGGGGACGTCACCGGGCGCAGCATCCTGCTCGACGAGGTCACCAAGCGGTACCCCGGGCAGTCGAAGCCCGCCGTCGACGGCATCACGCTCGAGATCCCGGCCGGCAAGATCGTCATGCTCGTCGGCCCGTCCGGCTGCGGCAAGACGACGACCCTCAAGATGATCAACCGCCTGATCGAGCCCACCCAGGGCCGGATCGTCGTCGGCGACGACGACGTCACCGGCATCGACGGCGACGAGCTCCGCCGCCGCATGGGCTACGTGATCCAGGCCGGCGGTCTCTTCCCGCACATGACCGTCGCGGCGAACATCGCGATCGTGCCGAAGATGCTCGGCTGGTCGAAGGAGAAGATCGCGGCGCGCGTCGACGAGCTGCTCGACCTGGTCTCGCTCGACCCCGACACCTACCGCGACCGGTTCCCCCGCGAACTCTCCGGTGGGCAGCAGCAGCGCGTCGGCGTGGCCCGTGCGCTCGCGGCGGACCCGCCCGTCCTGCTCATGGACGAGCCGTTCGGCGCCGTCGACCCGATCACCCGCCAGCGCCTGCAGGACGAGCTCCTGCGCATCCAGGAGGAACTGCACAAGACGATCGTCATCGTCACGCACGACTTCGACGAGGCCGTGAAGCTCGGCGACTGGATCGTCATCTTCACCGAGGGCGCGCACATCGTGCAGTACGACACCCCGGAGCGGATCCTGGCCGAGCCGGCGAACGAGTTCGTCGAGAACTTCATCGGTTCCGGTGCCGGCCTGAAGCAGCTCACGCTGAACCGCGTGCGCGACGTCGAGGTCGAGTCAGCCGTGACGTGCTCCCCCGGCGAAGAGGTCAAGGCCGTGCTGCAGCGGATGAACGAGGCCGGCGGGCACCAGCACGCCGTCGTCGTCGACCACCGCCAGCGTCCGATCGGATGGCCGTCGCGCCGCCAGCTCGAGCGTCTGACGCGCATCCCCGACGGCGTCGAGCCCGGCCTGCCCGTCGTGGGCGAGGCAGCGACCCTCAACGACGCGCTCGACACCATGCTCGTCTCGAGCGCCGGCGCCGCGCTCGTCACCGGTCGTCGTGACGCGTTCCGCGGGGTCATCACCGTCGAGACCGTGATGGAGGCGATCACCCGCTCCCGCGCGACCGCCGCCGGAGACCAGGCCTACACGCCGGTCGGCACCAACACGAACCCGATCGAGACCATGCCGTCGTCGTCGGTGTCGGCCATGCCCACCGGAGAAGACCTGTGAGCGCAGTCGCCGTCGCCGGCCCCGCCACCGGTGCACGCACCTCGTGGAAGGGCCTGCTGTTCCAGCCGATCGCGATCCTGGTCGTCCTGGCCGGCTTCGCGGTGTGGCTCGCGACGTCGGACCTGACCCCGACGGAGCGCACGACGCTCAACCCGGCGGACATCCTGGCCCTGACCGGCCAGCACCTCGTGCTGACCCTGCAGTCGACGGTCCTGGTGCTCGTCATCGGCATCCCGCTGGGTGTCGTGCTCACCCGCGGGCCCCTGCGCCGGGCGAGCCCGTACGTGCTCGCCGTCGCGAACTTCGGTCAGGCGGCCCCGGCCGTCGGCCTGATCGTGCTGCTCGCCGCCTGGCTCGGCCTGAACAGCTCCTCCGCCGTCATCGCGCTCGTGCTCTACGCGATCCTGCCGGTGCTCCGGAACACCATGATCGGCGTGCAGAGCGTCGACGACCGCCTGGTGGAGGCCGGTCGCGGCATGGGCATGAGCGCCTTCAGCGTGCTGATGCGCGTCGAACTGCCGCTCGCGGTGCCGGTGATGCTCTCGGGCATCCGGACCGCCCTCGTGCTGCTCGTCGGCACGGCGAGCCTGGCCACCTTCGTCGGTGCTGGCGGACTCGGTCTGCTCATCACCACGGGTGTGACGCTGTTCCTGCCCAAGGTGCTCGTCGCCGGGGCCCTGCTCGTCGCCCTGCTCGCCCTCTCCATCGACTGGCTCGGCCGCGTGGTCGAGACGGTCGCACGACCGAAGGGACTCCGATGACCCGCCGCACCCGCAGCACCCGCCGCACCCGGGTCGGAGCCGCCGCGTTCGTCGCCGGTGCCACCGCCCTCGTCCTGACCGGGTGCGGCCTGCAGCCCGCCACGTCGTTCGTGCCCGAGGCCGGCGCCGGCTCCATCCAGCGCATCGACGACCTGCCGGCCGGCGCCCACATCACCGTGACGTCGAAGAACTTCACCGAGCAGCTCGTGCTCGGCAAGATCGCCGTGCTCGCGGCCAAGGCCGCAGGGTTCGACGTCACCGACGAGACGAACGTGCCCGGCAGCGTCGCGGTCCGTGAGCTGATGACCTCGCACGCGGCCGACTTCACGTACGAGTACACCGGAACCGCCTGGCTGACCTTCATGGGCCACGCGGAGGGGATCCCGGACAAGACCGAGCAGTGGACGGCGGTGAAGAAGGAGGACGCCGGCAACGGGCTGACCTGGCTCGAGCCGGCGCCGATGAACAACACCTACGCGTTCGCCGTCCGCAACGAGGCAGTCAAGGAACTGGGGGACGTCAAGACGCTCTCCGACGTCGCCAAGCTGCCGGTCGACCAGCGCACGTTCTGCGTGGAGTCGGAGTTCAACTCCCGTGCCGACGGCTTCAAGCCGATGCTCAAGAAGTACGGTCTGGAGCTCGGTGGGTCGGGATCGAACGGCGTGCCGAGCCGCAACGTGAGCATCCTCGACACCGGCACGGTCTACACCGCCACCGACCGCGGCAAGTGCAACTTCGGTGAGGTCTTCACCACCGACGGCCGCATCAAGTCGCTCGGTCTGGCGGTGCTCGACGACGACGAGGGGTTCTTCCCGGCGTACAACGTCGCCCCCGTCATCGACTCGGAGACGCTGAAGGAGTACCCGCAGCTCGAGGGGATCTACGACCAGATCTCGCCGAAGCTCACCGACGCCGTGCTGCAGGAGCTGAACCGTCAGGTCGACGTCGAGGGGCGCGAGCCAGCCGACGTCGCCTTCGACTGGATGGTGAAGGAGGGCTTCATCACGAAGCCCTGACCGTTCTGGACGCACCCATCTGACGGACGGGAGGCCCGTGGTGACCCCGCCACGGGCCTCCCGTCCGTCTGTGGTCGCGTCTCAGGCCGCGGCGATGCGCGCCGCCGTGTCGCGGATCGACGCGACCACCGCCGCCCGGACCTGCTCCGGGTCGGACCCCTCGTGCCGGGCCGAGCTCCGCAAGCCCGTCATGCACATGCCGAGCAGCATCTCGGCTGCCTGCGGGGTCGCGGCCTCCGGCCCCCAGGCCGGGTCGCGTTCGAGGATCGTGCGCACCGCGCCGGTCATCGCCTCGGCGACCGTGGTCATCCGCGTGACCTGCCGACGCATCAGCTGCGGGAACCGCACGATGACGGCCTTGCGTTCGAGCCGTTCGTGCTCGTCGCCGAACGACGACCCGAACACCAGGAACGCCAGGTCCACGACGGCCTGCGCCGCCGGCTCTCCCGCGACGGCCGCCAGGTGCGCCTCGAGGGTGGCGGGTTCGAGGTCGAGCTCGGTGTGCCCGAGGACCGCGTCCTCCTTGCTCTCGAAGTAGTTGAAGAACGTCCGCGGGGAGACGTCGGCCCGCGCGGCGATCTGCTCGATCGTGGTGCCGTCGACGCCCTGCTCGAGGGCCAGGGACCGAGCCGCCTCGGCGATGCGGTTGCGGGTCTCGATGCGCTTGCGGTCACGGAGACCGAGTTCTGACGGCGTCGGGGAGTCGGGCATGGCCCGACTGTAACCGGAAGGTCACATGATCTACAGCAAACGCAAACTTGCAGTCGTGCACCGGACACTACGGTGAACCCATGACCACTCCCGTGCTCGAGGCCCGTGACCTCGCCAGGACCTACGGCCGCGGCGCGACGCGGTTCGACGCGCTCAAGGGGGTGTCGCTGGCGGTGCACCAGGGCGAGAGCCTGGCGATCGTCGGCAAGTCCGGCTCCGGCAAGTCGACGCTGATGCACCTGCTCGCGCTGCTCGACAAGCCGTCGGCCGGTCAGGTGCTGCTCGACGGCACCGACGCGGCGACGCTCGGTGCGCGGCAGGTCAACCGCACCCGGAACAACACCTTCGGGTTCGTGTTCCAGCAGTTCTTCCTGACACCGAAGACCTCGGTGCTCGACAACGTCGTGCTCCCGCTCAAGATCGCCGGTGTCTCCGGAGCCGAGCGGAAGCGCCGGGGCATGGCGGCGCTCGATGCACTCGGGCTGGCCGACAAGGCGAAGAACGACGCCAACGACCTGTCCGGCGGCCAGAAGCAACGCGTGGTCATCGCCCGGGCGCTGGTCGGCGAGCCGAGCGTGATCTTCGCCGACGAGCCGACCGGCAACCTCGACACGAACACCGGACAGGTGGTCGAGGACATGCTGTTCGGGCTGCAGCGTGAGCGGGGGATCACGCTCGTCGTGGTCACGCACGACGAAGAGCTCGCCGCACGCTGCGACCGCAGTGTCAACGTCCGCGACGGCCTGATCGTCGGCGGATCCGACCACGCGGTCGACGCGTCCGGCACGCACGGAAGGCACGCCGCATGAACTTCCTCGACCTCCTGCGCACCGCGGTCTCGAACACCTTCCGCTCGAAGCTGCGCACGACCCTGACCGTCATCGCGATCTTCATCGGCGCCTTCACGATCACCCTCACCTCGGCCATCGGCACGGGCGTCAGCAACTACATCGACAGCCAGGTCTCCTCGATCGGAGACGACGGCACCCTGGTCGTCACGAAGGCCGTGGACTCCACCTCGACCGACAGTGGCCCGGCGAAGTACGACCCCGAGGCGTCCGGTCAGAGCGTCGACCGCGGACCGGCGTCGTTCTCGTACCTGTCACAGTCCGACGTCGACGACATCGAGAAGACCGACGGCATCGAGAGCCTCCGCCCCGCGGTCGCCCTCGCGCCGAAGTACGCCGAGTACGGGGACCAGGGCAAGTACGTCGTCTCGCTCACGGCCAACGCCGGCGAGCTCGACGCCGACCTGGCGAGCGGCGAGCAGCTCGACGACGAGACCGACGCCGACCAGGTGATGCTGCCGACCGACTACCTGAAGAACATGGGTCTCGGCAGCGCCTCGGCCGCCGTCGGCAAGGAGCTCACGTTCGCCGTCGACGACTACCAGGGCAAGCCGCACACGCTCACCGCCACCGTCGTCGGGGTGCAGAACGAGTCGCTGTTCGGCAGCGGTGCCGGGGCGAACGCCGCACTGACCGACGCCATGCAGGCCGCGCAGGAGATCGGCAAGCCCGACTCGATCGCGACGTCCTACGCCAGCGCCACCGCGACGCTCGACGCCGACGCCTCCGTCACCACGGTCAAGAAGTCCCTGGCTGACGACGGGTTCCTCGGCCAGACGATCCAGGACCAGCTCGGCCAGTTCCAGACCGTGATCAGCGGCATCGTCGGGGTCCTGAACGCCTTCGCCGTGATCGCGCTCGTCGCCGCCGGCTTCGGCATCATCAACACCCTGCTCATGAGCGTGCAGGAGCGCACCCGCGAGATCGGCCTGATGAAGGCGATGGGCATGGGCGGCGGCAGGGTCTACACGCTGTTCTCGCTCGAGGCGGTGTTCATCGGGTTCCTCGGCAGTGCCATCGGCGCCGGGGTCGCGATCCTGCTCGGCACCGGGATCTCGAACGTCCTGGCCGGCACGCTCCTCAAGGACCTGCCGGGGCTGCAGATCATGCAGTTCGCGCCGGGGTCCGTCGCCACGATCATCCTCGTCGTGATGTTCATCGCGTTCCTGGCGGGCACCCTGCCGGCACGACGAGCGGCACGGCAGAACCCGATCGAGGCGCTCCGGTACGAGTGACAGGCAGGGCTGCCTAGTGTCGGAGCGGTGACAACGTTCGGACGCGACCTCGGTGACGGCTACACGCTGACGCTGCGCGACCTGACGACGATCGACCCGGTGCTCGCACTCGTGCACGCCAACACCGATCGTCTCCGGGCCGCCGAGCCCTGGGCCTGGGACCCCCAGACCCGCGAGGCCATCGCCCTGCACACCGAGCGGCTGCTCGGGCAGTTCGCGATGGACCGCGCGTTGCCCTGCGTCATCCGCGCGGACGACCGCATCGTCGGGGTGGCCTCGCTGACGTTCGACCCGTACCTGGGCCAGGCATCGCTCGGCTACTGGGTGGACGCCGGACAGGAGGGCCGTGGTGTCGTCCGGCGGGCCGCCACCGTGCTGATCGGGGTCGCCCGGGCGCGCGGGTCCGCACGGATGGAGATCCGGACGGCGGTCGACAACGCGCGGAGCCGGGGGCTCGCCGAGCGGCTCGGCTTCGCGCACGAGGGCACCCTGCGCGGCGCGCTGCCCCTCGGCCCCGAGCGTGTCGACGTCGCGGTGTACGGCCTGTTGCTCTGACGCCCGCCGCCCTCGTGCAGGCCGACCGACACCGGTCGCCGGTATCGTCGGAGCATGGCCTTGTTCGGACGACGCAACCCCGACGTGCGCGATCGACCCATCAGCCAGGTCGAACTGAAGCGGGCGGTCGACGAGGGCTTCCTCATCGCGAAGGCCGCCGTCACCATCGCGGTGGCCAACCGCATCATCACGAACGCCCTGCGTGACCAGGGGTACTTCGACCACGCGCTCATCGCCGAGGCCACGCGCGAGGAACTCCACCGCATGGCCGAGGAACAGCGGGGCGACGCCGCACGCATGCGTGAGATCCGCTCCACCTCGAGCAAGCAGAAGGGCCGCTCCCGCCACCAGCACGACTACCGGCGGGGCGACGACCTGAAGCTCCGGATGCGCGAGGCCACGTACGAGCAGCTCGCCACCATGCTCGACAAGCGGCGCGACGACCAGCACTTCGTCGACGGCATCGTGCTGGCCGCCCGGGCGCGCGCCTGGGATGACATCGGCACCACCGTCGTCGGCCGGCTGGGCTGGGCGCAGCGCCCGGCGGACGACTACGAGATCGGCCGCGACGACCGGTTGCAGCAGATGCTCGACGAGGACTTCGCCGAGCTGCTCGCCGAGCACCCCGTCGGATCGACCCCGGTCGACGCCGACGAACCGGACGACGCCGACGGCGACCAGGACGAGTCCGACCCGGCCGACCCCGACACCTCGCGCACCTGACCGACACCACATGCAGTCACGAGTCCCTAGGCTCGGTGCATGGTTGATGCGGTGGTCGTCGGAGCGGGACCGAACGGGCTCGCGGCAGCGGTGACGCTCGCACGCGCCGGACTGTCGGTCGAGGTCGTCGAACGGAACGACACGATCGGCGGCGGCGCCCGCACGGCCGAGCTCACCCTGCCCGGCTTCCTGCACGACGTCTGCTCCGCCGTGCACCCGATGGCCCTGCAGTCGGAGTTCTTCCGGCTGTTCCGCATGGAGGAGCGCATCGAACTCCGCCTGCCCGAGGTGCAGTACGGCCACCCGCTCGACGGCGGCCGTGCCGGCATCGCCTACCGGGACCTCGACCGCACCGCCGCCGAGCTCGGGGTGGACGGGCCGGCCTTCAAGCAGCTGATGGCCCCGCTGTCGAACAACGCCGACCAGGTCGCCGACTTCGCCACCGACGCGCTGCTGCACGTGCCGCGGCACCCACTGACGGTCCTGCGCTTCGGCCTGCGGGCGCTCGAGCAGGGCACCGCCGCGTGGAACCTGCGCTTCCGCGGCGAGGCCGCCCCGGCGATGGTGTCCGGCGTCGCCGCGCACTCGATCCAGCACCTGCCCTCCCTTTCCACCGCGGCGGCGGCACTGTCACTCGGCTCGTACGCGCACGCCCGCGGCTGGCCGGTGCCGATCGGCGGCAGCCAGGCGATCGTCGACGCGCTCGCCGCCGACCTCGTCGCGCACGGCGGCCGCATCGTCACCGGGCAGGAGGTCCGGTCGCTGGGTGACCTCACCCCGGCGAAGGCGGTGCTGTTCGACACGAGCGTCCCGGGCATGCTCCGGATCGCGGGCAAGCAGATCCCGACCCCGAAGCGTGGGGCACTGCGTCGCTTCCGGTTCGGCAACGCGGCGGCGAAGGTCGACTTCGCGCTGTCCGACCCGGTGCCGTGGACCAACGAGTCGCTGCGGAAGGCCGGGACCGTGCACATCGGCGGTACCCGCCAGGAGATCGCGGCGGCCGAACGCGCCGTGGCGCACGGGCAGCACGCCGAGCGCCCGTACGTGCTCGGGGCGGAGCCGACCGTGGTGGACCCGACCCGGGCCCCGGCCGGCAAGCACGTCTTCTGGGCCTACGCGCACGTCCCCGCGGGGTCGGACGTCGACCCGACCGAGGCCGTCACCCGCCAGATCGAGCGGTTCGCGCCGGGGTTCCGCGACACGATCCTGTCGTCGAGTTCCCGCACCGCCGTGCAGATGGGCGAGTACAACCCGAACTACGTCGGTGGCGACATCGCCGCCGGTGCCGCGAGCTTCTGGCAGCTCGTCAAGCGCCCCGTCCTCTCCAGCGACCCGTGGCGGATGGGCGGTGGCATATACCTGTGCTCCGAGTCCTCCGCCCCGGGCCCCGGCGTGCACGGCATGGCCGGGTGGCACGCGGCGAAGAGCGCACTCCGGCACACCTTCGGCTTGCCGGAGGACGTCGACCTCACCCCGGAAGGCTGATCACCATGGCGAAGAACGTCCGCATCCTGCACTGCCGTCCCGAAGCCGTCTTCGACGTGCTCGGCGACGGTTGGCTCTACACGACCTGGGTGGTCGGGGCCTCGCGCATGCGCAAGGAGGAGTCCGGCTGGCCGCAGGTCGGTACCCACCTGCACCACTCGTTCGGCGCGTGGCCGATCGTCATCAACGACGTCACGACGTCGCTGGTGTGGGAGCCGCCGCACCGCATGGTCATCCAGCCGAAGGGCTGGCCCATCGGCGAGGCCCGCGTCGAGCTGACGGTCGAACCGCACCGGCACGGCTGCAAGGTCACGATCACCGAGAACGCGGTGGCCGGGCCGGGATCGTACGTGCCCGACTTCCTCATGCAGCCGCTCATCTGGATCCGCAACCGCGAGACGCTCCGCCGCCTCGAGTGGGTGGCCGTCGGGCGCGCGGCGAACGCCTGAGACGCCCCACGAGACGGACGGGAGGCCCGTGGCGGCGTCGCCACGGGCCTCCCGTCCGCCCTGTGGGTGCGTCGACTACTCGGCGCGCGAGAACTCGCTGGCCCGCGCCACCTGGTCGTCGGTCAGGGCGACGCCCGTGTACCGCTCGAACTGGCGCGCCGCCTGCAGGGCGATGACCTCGGCGCCGGTGATGACGTGCTTGCCGGCGTCCCGCCCAGCACGGACGAGCGGGGTCTCCGACGGGAACGCGACCACGTCGAAGACGGTGTGGGCAGCTTTGATCCGTTCCGGTGCGAAGGCGAGTGCGTCCTGCTGGTCGCCGCGCATGCCGAGCGGGGTGACGTTGACGACCAGGTCGGTCTCTCCCGCCTCACGCTCGTCGGCCACCCACTCGTACCCGTACTGCGATGCGAGGGCCGGGCCGGTCTGTTCGTTGCGGGCGACGACCGTCAACCGGTCGAAGCCCGCGCCGCGGAACGCCGCCGTGACGGCCTTGGCCATGCCGCCCGAGCCGCGGAGCAGCACACGCGAAGCCGGGTCGACCTCGTGGGACCCGAGCAGAGCGGCGATCGCCTCGTAGTCCGTGTTCGACGCGGTGAGCACGCCGTCGTCGTTCACGACCGTGTTGACCGACTGGATCGCGGCGGCGGAGTCCTCGATGTGGTCGACCAGCGGGATGATCGCCTCCTTGAAGGGCATCGACACCGAGCAACCGCGGATGCCGAGCGCACGGATGCCGGCGACGGCACCGGGCAGGTCGGTCGTGGTGAACGCCTTGTACAGGAAGTTGAGGCCGAGCTCGTCGTACAGGAAGTTGTGGAACCGGGTGCCGATGTTGCTCGGTCGCGCGGCCAGCGACATGCAGACCTGCATGTCCTTGTTCAGGATGGGCATGCCCTCAGTCTCGCACCCTCTCCCTTTCGCGTCCTCGCAGGGATGGAGCGGTCCACGCAGACCGGGTGCCCCGCTCCGGGGTAGCGTCGGTGCCGATGACTGAGATCCCGGAGACCATGCGCGCTGTCCGCTTCGACGAGTGGGGTGACCGATCGGTCCTGCACGTCGCCGAGGTGCCCGTTCCCGAGGTGACCCCCGGGCGGGTGCTCGTCCGCGTCCGCGCCGCGGGCATCAACCCCGGTGAGTCGGCCATCCGCCAGGGTGCGTTCGGCGGCGACCTGCCGTCCGGACAGGGCACCGACTTCGCCGGCATCGTGGTGGCCGTCGGAGCCGAGGTCGACGGCGTCGACGAGGGCGAAGAGGTCATCGGCTGGTCGTGGGACCGCGCGAGCCAGGCCGAGTACGTCTCCGTGCCGGCCGTCCAGGTCGTCCAGAAGCCACGCCTGCTCGACTGGACCGTGGCGGGTGGCCTCGACGTCATCGCGACGACCGCGGCCGCAGCCGTGCGTGCGGTCGACCCGCGTCCGGGCGAGACCGTCGTGGTGTCCGGTGCCGCCGGCGGGGTCGGCGGCTTCGTCACCCAGCTGCTCGCGAACGAGGGCATCGACGTCATCGCCGTCGCGTCCGAGGCGAACCACGAGTGGCTCCGTTCCAAGCGCGCACGGCCGGTCGCGTACGGCGACGGGCTGCAGGAGCGCATCACCGAACTCGCGACGAACGGCATCGACGCCGTGATCGACACCCACGGTGCCGAGTACGTCCGGCTCGGCATCGCCCTCGGGGTGCCGGTCGACCGCATCGAGACGATCATCGCGTTCGACGAGGCCGCCGAGGTCGGGGCGAAGGCCTCGGGCAGCGCGGACACCGCCGACCCGGAGATCCTCGGGGCGCTCGCACTCGAGGTCGCGAACGGCGCGATCGAGGTACCCGTCGCCGCGACCTACCCGCTCGACCGCGTGCAGGACGCCTTCGAGGAGCTCGAGCAGGGCCACACCCGCGGCAAGATCGTCCTGATCCCCTGATCCCAGCGTCGCTCAGGGCTGGTCCGGGGGTTTCCCCACCACGGTCGGGGTGCGTCCCGGATGCGCTGGACCGACGGCGTTGCGTAGCGTCGTCGGTATGAGCACACTCTCCCGTCCCCGCAACGGTCGTCTGCTGGCCGGCGTCTGCGCCGGTCTCGCCGATCGCTTCAACCTGTCCCGCACCCTGGTCCGGGTGGTCTGGGTCATCCTGAGCTTCTTCCCCGGGCCGCTGTGGATCGCGTACGTCGTGCTGTGGTTCGTGATGCCGCCCGAGGGTGGTCGGCGGCGCTGAGCGGTCCGAGCCTCGGCGCTGAGCACCGGTCCGTCCGGACGGGTTAGTGTGGCGGCGTGCCGGTCTCCGTCTTCGATCTGTTCAGCGTCGGTGTCGGCCCCTCGAGCTCGCACACCGTCGGCCCGATGCGGGCCGGTGCCGAGTTCGCCACGCTCGTCCGTGGCCTGCCCGTCACGTCCGTGGTGGTCGACCTGTACGGGTCCCTCGCGTCGACCGGGCAGGGTCACGGTACCCTCGGTGCCGTCGTCGCCGGGCTCATGGGGTCGCACCCGGAGACCGTCGACCCCGATGCCATGGTCTTCGCGCTCGACGCGCTGGAGCGCGACGGTGTCCTGCGGCTCGACGGCGGTGCGAGCGTGCCGTTCCGCCTCGCCGACATCGTCCTGCACCCCCTGACGATGCTGCCCCGGCACCCGAACGCCATGCGGCTGCGCGCCCGTGACGCCGACGGGACCGATCTGGCCGACGAGACCTACTACTCGATCGGTGGCGGGTTCATCGCGCGGGACGAGGCGGCCGAGCCGGCGACGGACGCGTCGGCGGCCGTCGCCGGTGCCGCGATCCCGGTCGACGACGCCGTGCCCCACCCGTTCTCGAGCGGCGCCGAGCTGCTCGCCGCGTGTGCCGGTTCGGGCCTGCCGATCAGCGGCGTCGCCCTGGCGAACGAGGCGGTCACCCGGACGGACGCCGAGATCCGCTCCGGACTGCTGGGCATCCACGGCGTGATGGAGTCGTGCGTCGACCGGTCCGTCCGCAGGGGCGGGTGCCTGCCCGGCGGGCTCGACGTCCGCCGTCGCGCCGCCACCTGGCACGAGCAGCTCACCCGCGAGGACCCCGACCACGACCCGCTGTTCGCGATGGAGTGGGTGAACCTCGTCGCCATGGCGGTCAACGAGGAGAACGCCACCGGAGGCCGCGTCGTCACCGCCCCGACGAACGGCGCAGCCGGCATCATCCCCGCGGTGCTGTACTACGCGCTCACGTACGTGCCCACGGTCGCCGACGCTCCCGCCGCCGAACGCGACGATGCCGTCGTGCGGTTCCTGCTCACCGCCGGGGCGATCGGGTCGATCTACAAGGAACGGGCGTCGATCTCCGGCGCCGAGGTCGGCTGCCAGGGCGAGGTCGGCTCCGCCGCGTCGATGGCGGCAGCGGGGCTCGCCGAGGTCCTCGGGGGCACGCCGGAACAGGTCGAGAACGCCGCCGAGATCGCGATGGAGCACAACCTCGGGCTGACCTGCGACCCGATCGGCGGCCTGGTGCAGATCCCGTGCATCGAGCGGAACGCGATCGCGGCGAACAAGGCGATCAACGCCGCCCGCATGGCCCTGCGCGGCGACGGGGTGCACCACGTGTCGCTCGACCAGGTCGTCGAGACGATGCGGCAGACCGGGGCGGACATGTCGTCGAAGTACAAGGAGACCGCGATGGGCGGACTCGCGGTGAACGTCCCGCTCTGCTGAGCGTCGTGGTCGCGTGCTCGCGCGTCAGGCGTGCAGGAGCGTCAGCAGTCGCGCCGTCTCGGTGGCGATGGCGTCCCGGCCCGCCGACACGTACTTGCGCGGGTCGACGACGTCCGGTCGCTCGTCGAGCACGGTGCGGAGCGCACGGGTGAACAGGCCGTTCAGGTGCGTCGAGATGTTGATCTTCGTCATCCCCGCGTGCACGGCGCCGCGGAGTTCATCGTCGGACAGGCCCGAGGACCCGTGCAGCACGAGCGGCACCGGCACCGCGGCACGGAGGCGCTCGACCAGGTCGCGGTCCACCGAGGCCTCGCGGGTCTGCATCGCGTGCGAGGTCCCCACCGCGACCGCCAGGGCATCGACCCCGGTGTCGGCCACGAACGCGGCGGCGTCGGTCGGATCGGTGCGGACGCCGGGGGCGTGCACACCGTCTTTGCCGCCGACCTCGCCGAGCTCGGCCTCGATCCCGACACCCGCGGCGTGACACCGAGCGGCGAGCTCGCGGGTCGCTGCCACGTTGGCGGTGAAGTCCAGGTGTGAACCGTCGTACATGACCGAGTCCACGCCGAGTTCGACCCCGGCCGCGACCAGCTCGGGATCCTCGATGTGGTCGAGGTGCACGAGGACCTCGACGTCGGCGGCACGTGCGACCGCCTGGGTCGCGGTCGTGATCGGTGCGAGGCCGCCGTGGTACCGGACGCAGTTCTCGCTGATCTGCAGGATCACCGGCAGCCCGGCCAGCTCGGCGCCGGACACGATCGCCTCGGCGTGCTCGAGCAGCACCACGTTGAACGCACCGACCCCGCGGCGTGCCGTTCGGGCGGTGTCGAGCAGGCCGGTGAGGGCGAGGTCGGTGATCATGCGGGGGTCCTCGTTCGGTCGTGGGCGGGAGCGGGCTGGGTGGACAGGAAGCGGTGGACGTCTGCCGGGTCGACCGCGCCGGCCACCGGTTGGAGGACGGCGGCGGCCCCGTGTGCGGCGGCGGACCGCAGGGCTCGGAGCAGGGTGGCGTCGTCGGGGGCCGGGACGCTGCGAGCGCCGACGAGGACACGCACGAGCCCGGCGGTCGCTGCGTCACCCGCGCCGGTCGGGTTGCCCGAGACCCCGGGGACCGCCGGCACCTCGAGCACGTGCTCGGCGGTGTGGGCGGCGATGCCGTCGGATCCGCGAGACACCACGACGACCGTCGCGCCGAGTCCGAGGAGCCGGAGTGCCCCCGAGCGCTCGTCGTCGGTGCCCGTGGCCTCGAGCAGTTCCTCGCGGTTGGGCTTGCAGACCGTCGCCCCGGCCGAGGCGGCCGCCAGCAGCGCCGTGCCCGAGCAGTCGACCACCGAGAGCACACGGCGACGTCGAGCGGCGGTGACCCAGCGGGCGATGACCGTGGGATCGGTGTCGCGGGGCAGGGAGCCCGACACGACCAGGGCAGCTGCGGGCAGGGCATCGGCGGCACCGTCGGCACCGCCGGCACCGACACCACCGTCGAGGAGCGTCTCGACCGCGGCGGTGACCGTGTCCCACTCGGCTGGGCTGAGCACGGGGCCGGGCTCGCCGAACATCGTCGGGTGGGCGAGGTCGTCCACCACCGTCACGGTCGTGCGGGTCTCACCACGGACGGCGACGTCGGTGTGGACGAGCCCGAGGTCGTCGAGGGCGTGGGTGATCCAGTGCCCGCCGTCGCCGCCGAGGGGTAGCACGGCGTGGGTCGGCGTGCCGGTGGCGGCGAGGACCCGCCCGACGTTCAGGCCCTTGCCGCCGGGGCGCCGCTGGACCTCGAGCACGCGCTGGGTCTCGCCGATGCGCTGTTCGGCGACCCGGTAGGTCACGTCGACGGCCGGGTTCGGGGTGACGACGAGGATCATGCGACCACCGCCGTCGGCAGGGCTCGGACGCTGCCGCGCTCCGGGTCGAGCACGACCAGGTCGGCGGGGGCGCCCACGCTGAGTGGTGCCGGAGCCCCGAGCAGGTGTGCCGCACGCCCCGCGGACGCCGCGACGACCTCGGGTAGGTCGGTCCCCGCGTCGAGCAGGCGGCGGACGGCGTCGGCGACCGTGATCGTGCTGCCCGCCAGCGATGAACCATCGGCGAGCACGGCGAGCCCGTCGCGGACGGTCACCGCCGAGCCGGCGACCGTGTACGCGCCGTCGGGGCAGCCGGTCGCGGCCATGGCGTCGGAGACCAGGACCATCCGGCCCGGAGCACTGCGCTGCACGAGGGTGACCGCCACGGGGTCGAGGTGGTGGCCGTCGACGATGCACTCGAGCAGCACACGGTCGTCGGAGAGCGCGACCCCGACCGGCCCGGGCGCACGGTGGTGCAGCGGGGGCATCCCGTTGAACAGGTGGGTGACGAGCGAGGCTCCGGCGTCGATCGCACGGCGGGTCTGCTCGGCGGTGGCGTCGGTGTGGCCGATGGCGACGACGACCCCGGCTTCGACGAAACGGGCGACGACGTCGAGTGCACCCGGCAACTCCGGCGCGAGCGTGACGATCCGCAGGGCGCCACCCGCGGCGTCGCAGTAGGCGTCGACCTCGGCGGGGTCCGGGGCGTGCAGCAGGTCCACGCGGTGCGCCCCGCGACGGGCGGGCGCGAGCCACGGCCCCTCCAGGTGCAGGCCGGCGAGCGTGCCGTCCGCGACGAGCGGCCGGAGCCGGGCGAGAGCCGCCACGGTGTCCGCGCGCTGGCCCGTGGCGATGGATCCGACCAGGGCGGTCGTGCCCCGTGACCGGTGGTGTGCAGCGGCGGCACGGGCGTCCTCGGCGGAGCACACGGAGAAGTCGTGTCCGAGCGCCCCGTGGGCGTGCAGGTCGACGAACCCGGGCACGATCGCGCCGTCGACGGTGACGGCGGTGTCCGTGCGCATCGGGGACCCGGTGCCGGTCGCCAGCACGGTGTCGTCGTCACCGATGACGAGCCAGCCGTCGTGCAGGTCTGCCTGGGCCGTGACGATGCGATGGGCCCGGACGAGGGTGGTCACAGCAGGACCCCGGTCTCGGTCTCGAGCAGCGCGCGTGCGAGGATCCCTGCTCCGATGGCGCCGGCTGCGTCGCCGTGCCGGGCGGGAACGATGACGGGGACACGGACGCCCTGCAGCCGCTCCGTGACGGCGTCGCGCAGCGGGTCGAGCAGCAGCGGGCCCGACTCGGCGAGTCCCCCGCCGACGATGATCGTGTGGACCCCGGCGACCGTGGAGGTCCAGGCGAGTGCGTCGGCCAGGACCCCGACGCAGTCGTCCCAGACCGCACGGGCTGCGGGGTCGCCCTGGCGGACCAGGAGCATGGCGGCGTGCGCGGACGGAGCGCCGGAACGACGTGCGACTCCCCCGGCGGACGCGATCTCCTCGACGCGGTGGCCCGCGTGCGGACCGGTCTGGATCCGGACCTGCCCGATCTCCCCCGCCCAGCCACCGCCGGACACGACGACGCCGTCGACCACCAGGGCGCTCGCGAGCCCGGTGCCGACCGGCACGAACGAGACCGACCCCTGCGAGAGCGCCGGGTCACCGGCCCGGACCTCGGCCAGGGCGCCGGCGCGGACGTCGTGGCCGAAGGCGAGCGGCACGTCGATCCCCTGCCGCAGGAGCTCGGCGCGGACGAGGTCACGTACCGGGACGTCGCGCCATCCGAGGTTGACGGACAGGTCCACGGTGCCGCGGGTCTCGTCGACGACGCCGGGGGTCACCACCCCGATGGCTCCGAGCGGCGCCCGTCGCGTGGCCTGTGCGGCCAGTTCGGCGACGACGGCGGCGAGGCGCCCCGCGTCAGGGTCGTCGCGCGGCGTCGGTACCCGGGTCTCGTCGAGGACGAGTCCGTCGGCCGTCGTCAGCCGGGTCTTGATGCCCGTGCCGCCGACGTCGACCCCGAGCACCGCGCCTGCGCCACCCATCAGGTGAGGATGACCGACCGGGTGAGCGACCGGGGGTTGTCCGGGTCGAGCCCGCGTCCCTCGGCCAGGGCGACGGCGAACCGGTGCACGACGACGAGTCCGGCTATCGGGTCGAGGTCGTGCTGGACGAAGCGAGCACCGGTGGCGGCGACCTCGTCGGCCAGGCCCTCGGGCGCAGTGCCGAGCGACCAGACGAGCCGGCCGGGCTGGGCGATCGCGATGGGACCGTGCCGGTAGTCCATCGCCGGGTAGGACTCGGCCCAGAACTGCGCCGCCTCACGCGTCTTCAGCGCGGCTTCGAACGTCAGGCCGACGGCGGCCCCACGACCGACGAACGAGACCTGCTCGGCGTCGAGCAGGTCGTCGATGAGCACCGTCAGCGCGGTCTCGGCCTGGGCTGCGAGGGCGTCGACGTCGTCACCGATGGACGCCCGCAGCAGCGCGAGCGTCGTGGTCGCGAAGCGGGTCTGGACGACCGAGCGCTCGTCGGCGAAGGGCAGGGCGACCACCTGGTCGGCGACGGCCGCGGCGGGGCTGTCGGCGACCGCCGTGATCAGGACGGTCCGCTGGGACGGCAGGGCCTGCAGCAGGTCGACGATCTCGGTCGTCGTGCCCGAGCGGCTGATCATGAGCACGCGGTCGTACTCGCGGGACGCCGGGTACTCGGACCCGGCGAAGGCATCGGTCACGCCGAGGCCCGCCTGCTCACGCGCGACGGCGTAGCTCATGGCGATGAACCAGCTCGTGCCGCAGCCGATCACGGCCACGCGCTCGCCCGGCTGGGGGAGCGCATCGGCGAAGGTCGGCAGGAGCGCGGCGGCTGCACGCCAGGTCTCCGGCTGCGAGGCCAGTTCAGCGCTCACGAAGGTGTCGGTCATGGGAGCCTTCCGGGTCCGGATCGATCCGGGTGATCGATGATCAGGAAGCGTAGCGAGCGATCGTGCGCAAGGGAAGGGGAAAACGTCATTTCCGATCACCGTGCGACGGTGGTGACGCCGTAGGATGACCGTCATGACCCCCCAACAGCGGCTGAACGCCCTGCTCGAACTGGTGAGCGAACGCGGCAACGTGTCGATCGCCGAGATCGGGGAGCTGCTCGGGATCTCCGCCGCCACGGCCCGCCGTGACCTCGCGACCCTCGCTGACCAGCGGCTCGTCACGCGCACGCACGGGGGAGCGGCAGCACTCGGCGCCGGGTACGAGCTCCCGCTGCAGTACAAGATCGCCCGGCAGGCCGAGGCGAAGACGGCGATCGCCCGCGCGGCCGCCCGGTTGGTGCAGCCGGGGGAGACCGTCGGGCTCAACGGCGGGACGACCACGACCGAGGTCGCGCGTGAACTCGGCAAGAGCGAGCGGTTCATCCGCGCCGACGGCGAGTTCGGCATCACGATCGTGACGAACGCCCTGAACGTCGGGTACGAGCTGTCCGTCCGCGCCAACGTGAAGATCGTGGTCACCGGTGGTGTGGCGCGGCGGCAGTCCTACGAGCTCGTCGGGCCGCTCGTCCGGGACACCCTGGACGAGTTCGCCCTCGACCTCGTGGTGCTCGGCGTCGACGGGCTCACCGGCCAGTACGGTGCGACGACCATGCACGAGGGCGAGGCCGAGGTCAGCCGCCACTTCGCCTCCGTCGGGCGACGGGTCGTCGTGGTCGCCGACTCGACCAAGATCGAACGGTCGACCTTCGCCCGGATCTGCCCGCTCGACCGCATCGACGTCCTGGTCACCGACCGGCCGGTGCCGGCCTCGTTCGCCGCCGACCTGGCCAGCGCCGGCGTGGAGCTCGTCGTCGCCGACTGAGCGCCCCCTGCGGCCACCCCGGAACGGTCCGGACGTTTCGATCGTGTAAAACCCTCCCCGGCACGGATGCGTGAGCGATCTGTGAGCGCCTATTGTGCATTCATGATCGATTCGGCATCATGGGCGTCACATTCACGCAAGGGAGCGATGAGCATGGGCGCTGACAACGCAGGACTCCGCGTCGCGGTGATCGGGATGGGCCAGCGGTCCGCCATCGCGCGCCACGTGGCCGAGGCAACTGCCGACGACCCGTCGCTGCACGCCCGGGTCGTGGCCGTCGCGGACGTCACCGCGGCCGGCCGCGATCGTGGGCACGACGAGTACCCGGACGCCCTGGTGGTCGAACACCACCGTGACCTCACCGGCCACGTCGACGCGGCCATCGTCACCACGCCGGACTGGACCCACGCCGAGATCGCGATCGACCTGCTCCGCGCGGGCATCGCCGTCTACCTCGAGAAGCCGCTGGCCATCACGGTCGAGGACGCCGACGCCGTCCTGAACACCGCGGCGGAGACCGGCACGCCGCTGTACGTCGGGCACAACTTCCGGCACGCCGCCGTCGTCCGCCTGATGCGCGAGATCGTGGCCCGCGGCGAGATCGGCCAGGTCAAGGCCGTCTGGTGCCGGCACTTCGTCGGCAACGGCGGTGACTACTACTTCAAGGACTGGCACGCCGACCGCAGCAAGGTGAACTCCCTGCTGCTGCAGAAGGCGAGCCACGACCTCGACGTCATCCACGCGCTCGGCGGGGGTGACACCGCCCGGGTCGTCGGCATGGGGTCGCTGTCGGTCTACGGCGACGTCACCGACCGGCGCGACCGCAGCGGCGAGCTCATGGGGGACTGGTTCTCCCACGACAACTGGCCGCCGCTCGCCCAGACCGGGCTGAACCCCGTCGTCGACGTCGAGGACGTCTCGATGGTGATGATGACGCTCGACAACGGGGTGCAGGCCAGCTACGAGCAGTGCCACTTCACCCCGGACTACTGGCGGAACTACACCGTCATCGGCACCGAGGGACGCCTCGAGAACATCGGCGACACCGGTGGTGGCGTCGTGAAGGTCTGGACGCACCGCCGGGGATGGGACACGGCGGGGGACCGCGAGTACCCGATCGACGGCGTCGAGGACGGTCACGCCGACGCCGACCTGCTCACCATGACCGAGTTCCTGCGGTCCGTCGCGTTCGGCGAACCGTCGGAGCTCTCCCCGATCGCGGCCCGTGCCGCGGTCGCCGCCGGCGCGCTGGCCACGCGCTCGCTCCGCAACGGGTCCGTCCCCATCGACGTCCCCCCACTGCCGGCCGACACCATCGCGCACTTCACCCGTTCCACCCCCTCCACCCCGCATCCCGCCCAGACCGTCGGCTCCTGACGGCCGTGCGAAAGGACACCCCGATGACCGCACACATCCCCACCCGAGGAACCGGCGTGCGCCGCGTCCTCCTCGGCGCCGTCGCCGCCCTCGGCGCGGCCGCACTCCTGGCCGGCTGCTCCTCGTCGTCCGGGGCGTCCGGCTCCGGTGGCGACTACGAAGCGGCGCCGAAGGACACCAAGGCGTCCCTGACCTACGCCGTCTGGGACGAGAACCAGGTCAAGGCGATCAAGGCCAACCTGAAGGGCTTCAACGAGGAGTACCCGGACATCAAGGTCAGCGTCGACGTCACGCCGTACGCCAACTACTGGACGAAGCTGCAGACCCAGGGCTCGAGCGACACCCTGCCCGACCTGTTCTGGATGAACGGCCCGAACTTCCAGCTGTACGCGGCCAACGGCAAGCTCGCGCCGATCACCGGCGAGGTCGAGTCGGGTGACATCGACGCGTCGAAGTACTCGAGCGCGCTCAACGACCTGTACACGCACGACGACACCCAGTACGGCGTGCCGAAGGACTTCGACACCATCGGTGTCTGGGTCAACAGGTCACTGTTCGAGCAGGCAGGCATGGACCTGCCGTCCAAGGACTGGACCTGGGACGACTTCCAGCAGACCGGCGCCGAGCTGTCCGAGAAGCTGAAGGCGAAGGGTGCCTACGGGGCAGCCGGCGGCATGGACGGCCAGACGACCTACTACAACACGATCCTGCAGGCCGGGGGATCCGTCGTGAACGCGGACGGCACCGAGTCCGAGTACGCCACGAAGGCCTCCGAGGACGGCCTGCAGTTCTGGACCGACCTGATCGACTCGGGGGCATCGCCCTCGATCAAGCAGCTCACCGACACGACGGCCGACCAGTGGTTCACCTCGGGCAAGCTCGCGATGTACCAGGGCGGCAGCTGGTTCCGCTCCGCGCTGACCGGCACCGAGCTCGAGAAGGACGTCGTCGCCTACCCGCTGCCGAAGGGCAAGGAGCAGGCGACCGTCATCCACGGTGTCTCGAACGTCGTGTCCGAGGCGAGCAAGGACAAGGCCGCCGCCCAGGCGCTGCAGGTCTACCTCGCGGGCAAGACGGCGCAGCAGCAGCAGGGCGACATGGGCGCGGTCATCCCGGCGTACGAGGGCACGCAGAGTGCCTTCACGAAGACGATGCCCGACGCCGACCTGCAGGTGTTCCTCGACGCGGTGGACTACGCGAAGCCGCTGCCGGTGTCGAAGAACACCGCCGCCTGGAACACCCTCGAGACCACCCTGCTGCCGAGTGCCTTCGACGGGTCGAAGCCCGTCGACCAGGTGGCAGAGGACCTCGCACAGAAGATGGACGCCGCCCTCGCCAAGGAAAAGTAGGACCCGCGCGTGACGATCAACACCGAGCGGCCCCCGGCCGCAGTCACCCCCGCCCGGACGACACGTTCGTCCGGGCGGGGCGGCCCCGCGCCGCGACCCGGCGGCGGTCGAGCACCACGACGGACCGACGGCTGGTGGCCGTGGCTCTTCGTGCTCCCCTTGCTCGTCGGCGTCGGCACGTTCTACATCTGGCCGATCATCCAGACGTTCTGGTACTCGTTCACCAGCTGGGGTGTCTTCGGGGGCGCCACGTTCACCGGCGTCGCCAACTACGTCCGGCTCGTCGGTGACCCGCAGCTCTACCAGTCGCTGCTCAACACGGTGATCTACACCGTGATCGTCCTCGCCGGGATCCCGATCGCGGTGTGGCTCGCCAGTCTGCTGAACACCCCGGGGCTGCGGTTCGCCCAGTTCTACCGGGTGCTCTTCTTCCTGCCGTACGTCGCCATGCCCGCGGCGATCGCCCTGGTCTGGCGCATCATGTACAACGGCGACTACGGCATCGTGAACTGGTTCCTCGGGAGCTTCGGCATCGACGGCCCGTACTGGATCTCGACCCCGGGCTTCGCCCTGATCGCGGTGAGCCTGGTCGGCCTCTGGTCGTCCCTCGGGTTCTCGATGATCATCCTCGGCGCCGGGCTCAAGGACATCCCGCCGGAGCTCTACGAGGCAGCGGAGCTCGACGGCGCGAGCCGGTGGCGGCAGTTCCGCTCGGTGACCGTGCCGTTGCTCAGCCCGAGCATCTTCTTCGTGGTGATCGTCACGACGATCTCGAGCTTCCAGCTCTTCGACCTGCTGTACGCGATCCTCGGCAGCACCAACCCGGTGATCCCGAAGACGATGTCGCTCGTCTTCTACTTCTACAGCGCCGGGTTCATCGACAACGACAAGGGCTTCGCGGCCGCGATCGCCATGGTGATCTTCCTGCTCATCGGCATCGTCACGCTCGTGCAGTTCCGTGTCCAACGGAAGTGGGTGCAGGGATGACCGCCACCGTCACACCTCCTCGGGCCGCACGCCGGCCCGGCCGTCGCGGCGGCAGCCACTGGTGGATCCACGTCGTGCTCGGCGTCGGCGGGTTCGCGATGGCGTTCCCGTTCCTGTGGCAGATCATCATGTCGCTGTCCACGAACGCGCAGGTGCAGTCCGTCACGCCGGTCTTCTGGCCGGGGGAGCTGCAGTGGCAGAACTACGCGCAGGTCTTCGAACGACTCCCGTTCCTCAGCCAGCTCGGCACCTCGGTGTACGTCACGATCATCCGCACGCTCGCGCAGATCGTCCTGTGCACGCTCGCCGGGTACGCCTTCGCTCGGATGCGGTTCCGCGGACGGGCGGCTCTGCTCGCGATCGTGCTGTCGATCCTGCTCGTGCCCTCGCAGGTCTACCTGATCTCGCAGTACCAGATCGTGCAGGGGCTCGGCTGGCTCGACACCCTGATGGGGATCGTCGCGCCCGGGCTGTTCAGTGCCTTCGGCACGTTCCTGATGCGGACCGCGTTCCTGAACATGCCGCCCGAGCTCGAAGAAGCAGCGCGGATGGACGGCGCGAACCCGTTCCAGACGTTCTGGCGGATCATGCTGCCCCTGGCCCGTCCCTCGATCAGTGTGCTCGCGATCACGACCGTGCTGTGGTCGTGGAACGAGCTGCTCTGGCCGCTCGTGGTCTCCACCCGCGCCGAGGACATGCCGCTCGCCGCCGGCCTCGCGACGCTGTCGAGTGACCGCACGATCGACTACCCGGTGCTGATGGCCGCCAGCCTGATGGCGATGGCGCCGGTCCTCATCATGTTCGTCGTGCTGCAGCGTCGGGTGATGGACGGGCTCGCGTCGTCCGGTCTGAAGTGACCACCGCGACCCCCGGCCTGGAGGCCCGTCCCGCGTCCGTCGCGGTCCTCGCCGCCGCCGTGGGGTCACCGGACGACTCCGCGACGGTGGCGGCCGAACTGGCCGCCACCGTCGCCGACGCCGGGTCCGCGGAGCGGGACGCGCTGCTGGTGGCGGCGCTCCGCGCCGCGGTGCCGGAGAGCGCCGACGCCCTCGCGGAGCGGGGCCTCCCGCGCGCGCTCGCCGAGGCCTCCGTCGCCGACGTCGACCGCAAGCTCGGGCGCTACGGGCTGCACGGCACCGGGGTGGAGTGGCTCGTCGCCGTGGTGACCGGGCGTGTGGTGGCCGTGGGGCGCCTCCAGTTCGAACTCGGCGACCACCTGGCGGACGGCACACCGGCCTGGGGTGTGCACGTGCCGGAGACCGGGCCGCTCGACCCGGTGGCCTGCGACCGCTCGTTCGCCCGCGCGCCCGAGGTCCTGCGCGGCCTCGCGCCGGAGCTGGCTGCCGACCGGTGGCAGTGCCGCTCCTGGATGCTCGATCCGGGGCTGCCGGCCGCGCTCGGTCCCGATGCCAACCTCGTGCGCTTCGCCCGGCGCTTCCGTCTCGTCCCGCCGGGGGAGCACGACGCGACCGAGGGGGACGCCAGCGTCGCGAAGTTCGTCTTCGGGGTGCCGCTGGCGACCGCTCGGTCCGCGGCGCCGTCCGGTCGGTTGCGCGCGGCCGTGCTCGACCGGTGGGCGAGCGGTGGGCACTGGACCGAGCGGGCCGGCTCCGCACCGGTCGCGTGACCACCCGCAGCCCCGGCCGCGTACCGTGCACGGCATGACGAAGCCCGACCACGACCACCTCGACGACGGCGTCGACATGACGTTCGAGGAACGCCGACAGGACACGTTCCGCCGCATGTCCGGATCCGACGAGCACGACGCCGATCCCCGGGTCGAGGTCTCGCGTGCCGAGGACGGCGACGTCCGCATCGACGTCGCCGACACCGCGGCGGTCCGACCCGGCGAGTGACACCCGATCCGGCCCTGGTGCGTCGGGGTCGGTGGGGCACGGCATGATCGTGTCGTGCACCTCGTCCTCCGCCGCGTCGAAGGCGGCGTCCTCGCGACGCCCCTGACCGACGCGGGGACCGCCGGGGGTGAGCCGGTCCGCCTGGACGAACCGGGCCTCCCGGCCTTCGTCGCGGCCCACGACGCACCGGGCGTGCGCTGGGTGTGGGACGACACCGCGCGCTGGTACCCGGCCGTGCTCGCCGCTGGCGGGCGTGTCGGACGTTGCGTCGACCTGCGCCTCGGTCGTCGTGTCCTGCGGGCCGCGCTCGCTGCACGGGGATCCGCGCTCGCCGCTGCGCCGCCCGACGCCCTGGACGCCCCGGTCGCCGAACCCCGCGTGGTCCGACCGACGCAGGCCCAGCTCTTCGACGACGCCCTGTTCACCGCCGCTGCGCCCGACGACGAGGTCGACCCGGTGGCGGAGTTCCGCGCCCAACTCGCCGCACTGGCGGGGTCGAGCGCTCCGGGTGCGCTCCGCCTGCTGCTCACCGCGGAGTCGGCCGGGGCGCTCGTGGCGGCCGAGATGCTGCACGCCGGGCTGCCGTGGCGTGCCGACGTGCACGAGCGGCTGCTCGAGGGCGCCCTCGGGCCGCGCGTGCCCTACGGGGTGCGTCCGCGACGCCTCGAGGAGATCGCCGCCGTCGTGCGCGAGCGCCTCGACGACCCCGGGCTCAACCCGGACTCACCTGCCGACGTCCTGAAGTCGCTGCGCCGGGCCGGGCTGATGGTCACGAGCACGCGGAAGTGGGAGCTGCAGGAGATCGAGCACCCCGTCATCGAGCCGCTGCTCGAGTACAAGCGCCTGGCGCGACTGCTCACCGCCAACGGCTGGACCTGGCTCGACGACTGGATCCGCGACGGACGGTTCCACCCGAAGTACGTCGTCGGCGGTGTCGTCACCGGGCGCTGGGCGGCCGACGGCGGGGGAGCGATGCAGCTGCCGAAGGGCATCCGCGGCGCGGTCATCGCCGACCCCGGGTGGAAGCTCGTCGTGGCGGACGCCGCGCAGCTGGAGCCCCGGGTGCTCGCCGCGATGTCCGGCGACCGGGCGATGGCCTCGGCCGGCGACGGGCGCGACCTGTACGACGGCGTGGTGGCCTCGGGTGCAGTCGAGACCCGGCAGCAGGCCAAGGTGGCGATGCTCGGTGCGATGTACGGGGCGACCCAGGGCGAGGGCGGTCGGCTCGTGCCACGCCTGGTCCGGGCGTTCCCGCAGGCGCTCGACATGGTGGAACGGGCCGCGCGTGCGGGGGAGCGCGGCGAGCCGGTGACGACGCTGCTCGGGCGGACGTCACCGGTGCCCGAGGACTCGTGGTTCGAGGCCCGGAACCAGGCGTACACGGTCGAGGGGACCCCGGCGATGCAGCGTGCGGTCGAGTCCCGTGCCCGGAGCTGGGGGCGGTTCACCCGGAACTTCGTGGTGCAGGGGACCGCGGCCGAGTGGGCACTCGCGTGGATGGGGTCCCTGCGCTCGCGGCTGCTCGCGCGGTTCCCCGGAGCCGTGACGGACGGGCCGCACCTGGTGTTCTTCGTGCACGACGAGATCGTGGTGCACGCTCCGGAGGAGCACGCGGAGTGGGTGGCGACGCAGATCAGGGAGGCCGCCGTCGACGCCGGACGGCTGTTGTTCCAGGACTTCCCGGTGACGTTCCCGCTGTCGGTGGGGGTGGTCGGGGCGTACTCGGAGGCGAAGGACTGAAGCAGCCGGGACGGCTCCCGGCGGCTTCGGGCAGGGTGGACGGATGCACACCGAACGCGGGGACGCCGCCGACCGCACCGTCGGCGAAGTCGACCTGACCCGCTGGCGCTCCCGCGTCGGCCGCAGCGTCGCCGCTGCGTGGACTGCGCTCGGCAAGCGCTTCGGCGCCATGCCGGTGCTGCTGCTGACCCTCGCCATCGGCCTGGGCGTCGCCGTCCTCGCCACGTGGATCGCCTCCGAGGTCTACGACGCCGTCCGGGAAGCCGACGACGTCGCGGTGCTCGACCGACCGGTCCTCGACTGGGCCCTCACGCTCCGATCACCCACGGCCGACACCCTCGTCACGTGGTGGACGGACATCGCCGGCACGATCGGGATGCCGATCGTCGCGCTCGGGTTCCTGGTCGGCTTCACGATCCAGCGTCGTGCGTGGACGCCGCTGGTGCTCCTCGTGGCGGCGAGCGGTGGCTCGCTGCTCATGACGATCGCGGGCAAGGACCTCATCGGTCGCGCCCGTCCGCCGCTGTCCGACGCGGTGCCGCCGTACGAGACGTCGCCGTCGTTCCCGTCCGGTCACACGCTCAACTCCACGGTGATCGTGGGCACCATCGTGTACCTGCTGCTCCTGCGGCAGTCGCGCGTCGTCACCCGGGTGTGGACGATCGTCGTGGGCACCCTGTTCGTGCTGTCGGTCGGGGCGTCGCGGGTGTTCCTCGGGCACCACTGGCTGACGGATGTCCTGGCGGCGTGGGCGCTCGGACTCGCCTGGCTCGCCCTCGTGATCACGGCGCACCGGTTGTACCTGACGGCGCTCCACCACGGTGCCGAGCCCGCGCCGGACGTCGACCGCATCACTTCGTGAGCAGAAGACGTCGGGTCGTTCGCCCGCACCCGACGTCTTCTGCTCACCGAGTCTCCGGGCGCCACCCCGCCCGCCCCGCCGC